>JANNBP010000260.1:0-2548 GCA_031385555.1 Deltaproteobacteria bacterium
TCGCATATCAGCTCGTCGTCGGCACGCCGTGGCGGTTGCAGCGGATGTACGCGTTCTTCGATCCCGAGGCGTACGCGAGCGGCGAGGCCTATCAGTTCCTCCAGGCGCGGCTCGCGATGGGCTCGGGCGGCTTGACCGGCACCGGCCTCGGCAACGGCTATCAGTCGCTCGGCTACATGCCCGAGGCGCACAACGACTTCATCCTCGCGCCGATCGGCGAGGAGCTCGGCTTCATCGGCGTCGGGCTCGTGTTCGTGCTGTTCGCGCTCCTGCTGTGGCGCGGGATCCGCGCGGCGCTCGCGGCCCGCGACGTGTTCGGCGGCTACCTCGCGTTCGGCATCACGCTGCTGTTCGGCGTCCAGGTGCTGTTCAACGCGGGCGTCGTGCTCGGGATCATCCCGAACAAGGGCATCACGCTGCCGCTGGTCAGCGCCGGTGGCAGCTCGCTCGCGATCACGATGTTCCTGGTCGGGCTGATCCTGAATGTCGGCCGCGCCCGAAATCCACGAGTCGTCGACGATCCGGAACTTGCGTCGGTGCGGAAGAAGCGCGCGCGCGTGCGCGTGGTCCTCGCGTGAGGTTGATGATCGCCGGCGGCGGCACCGGCGGACACCTGTTCCCCGGCGTGGCCGTCGCGGAGGAGCTCCGTGCACGCGATCCGCAGGCGGAGATCCGCTTCGTCGGCACGGCGCGCGGCATCGAGGCGCGCGTGTTGCCGGAGCTCGGCGAGGATCTCGCACTGATCGAGGTCTCCGGGCTCAAGACCGTCGGTGTGCTCGGTGCGATCAAGGGTCTGTTCCGGTTGCCGAAGGCGCTGTGGCAGGCGCGTCGGGTCGTCAAGGAGTTCAAGCCCGACGCGGTGATCGGGGTCGGTGGCTATGCGTCGGGACCGGTGGTGCTGATGGCGCGCCTGCGCGGTGTGCCGACGGCGATCTGCGAGCAGAACTCGATCCCGGGCCTGACCAACAAGATCCTCGGCAAGTTCGCGCGCACGATCTTCCTGTCGTTCGACGAGAGCAAGCGGTTCTTCAAGCCGAAGAAGATCGTGA
Source organism: Deltaproteobacteria bacterium (assembly GCA_031385555.1). Classification (GTDB taxonomy): domain Bacteria; phylum Myxococcota_A; class Polyangia; order Haliangiales; family Haliangiaceae; genus JABFXX01. The sequence continues at coordinate 1,050 of JANNBP010000260.1, forward strand.
TGAGCGGCAACCCGGTGCGCCGGGGGCTCGTGCAGAAGCTCCTCGATGCGCCCGCGCGCGAGGCCAGCGAGACGATCCACATCCTCGTGTCGGGCGGTTCGCTCGGCGCGGTCGCGGTCAACGAGCTCGCGGCGAACGCACTCTCCGTGATCGCGAAGGAGCGCTCGATCGCGATCGTCCACCAGACCGGCGAGAAGGGCCTCGCCGGCACCAAGGCGATCTACGAGCAGGCCGGGGTCACCGCCGAGTGCTCCGCGTTCATCAAGGACATGGCCGCCGCGTATCACCGCGCGGATCTGATCATCGGTCGTGCCGGTGCGACCACCGTCGCCGAGCTCGCGATCGCGGGTAAGCCCGCCATCTTCATCCCCTACCCGCACGCCGCGGACGATCACCAGACCATCAACGCACGCGAGATGCAGCACGCCGGTGCGGCGCTCAGCTTCAAGCAGGCTGATCTCACGGCCGACAAGCTGGTCACGGCGCTCGGTCCGTTGCTCGAGTCCGCGAAGCGCGCAGAGATGGCGGCGGCGATGAAGGCGCTCGCGAAACCGCGCGCCGCGGCCGCGGTCGTCGACTGGTGCCTCGAACAAACGTGAACCCTTCCCGCGCTCGCTGGCGCGACGCGGACACCGGCTAGCGATACGGGCCGATCGAGGCTCCGGCGATCACCGGTGCCTCGCGCAGTGGAGTGACCCGCGACGTGGCAAGGGAATCGACGATCGTCACCGGCACCTCGACCTCGAGGATGCCGAGGCGCGCGACGAACGACCACGCGAGCACCTGGGTTTCGGCGCGAAACGACGGCGTGACATCGCGCGGCACCGGAAACGAGAACCGGAGCGCGCGACCGGAGGCGCCCGCCTCGAACGGGATCGCGAGCGATCGCGCCGGGCACTCGAGGCGCTCGTCGCCGTGACTACCGATCAAGCGAAGGTGAGGAACGAGGGCGAGCGTGATCTCTCGCGCGCGTGAATCGTCGACGTGAAACGCCGCGCACGATCCGACGAGCGTCTCGCCGGCGACCAGCTGGCGAGCCGCGATCGCGAGCTCGAGGATCTGGGAGTCGCGGGTCGCACGCGCCGTGATCGGCGAGCGATCCAACATGGCCGGCGGTGGTTCGCGAACGGCGAGCGAGAACCGCTGGCGAACGTCGAGGCGCCAGAACCGCGGCACACCGATCCGTACGAGGATCTCGAGTGCGCTCGACGCGGGAGACATCGCGTGTGTCGGTGCCATCATCGCGGGGAGCGCGAGCTGGATCGGAAAGCGATGCGGCTCCGGTTGGAGCAGTGCCGGTCCGATCACGTGGCGTTTTCGCTCGAGATGCACCGTGTGATGCGCGAGCTCGCCGCCGTGCTTCCAGCCATCGATGCCGCGCACGCGCACGTCGATCCCGGTGGTCTCGAGGAGCGCCGGCGGCGTGACGACCAGCTCGATCTCCTCGTGCGAGCCACGCATCAGCTCGCCGACGCCGGACAGCGAGATCATCGGGTTTG
>JANNBP010000286.1:0-32271 GCA_031385555.1 Deltaproteobacteria bacterium
AGCGCGGGTTGATGTCGCTACCCGCGAGGTTTCCCGCCGGAACGACGAGTGCCACGTTCACCGAGGTCGCGGCCTCCAACGTGCGCGACGTGCGCGAACACGCAGGCAAGCTCCTCGTGCTGGTGGAGCACACCACCGCGGCGGTCGCGAAGGATCCGCGGTCGCACTTGATCATCGTCGATCCAGGCTCGATGAAGGTGCTCGCTGAACACACCCTCCCTGGCAGCTTCGATCGGTTCGTTCGCTAGCCGCGGCGCTGCAGACGCGCGCCTGTCCTCTTATGGCTGGCGGCGACCGATTCAGTGCGATCGTGCGCAAGCGAGGTTAACGCCGTCGTCGGCGCACGCGTCGTCCAGGCCGTCGCCGTCGAGATCCCCGAGGTAGAGCCCGACGTAGGTGCCGGCGGGGAGCGTGACGAGGGTGGAGAGGGGGCCGAAGCCGAAGCCCTGCGAGCGCGCACATGCGATCTGCGGACCGCTGCCGCGATCGAAGATGCCGCACAGGTCCGAGCGCGCGTCGCCGTCGACATCGGCCATCGCACCGGTCGCGACATCGGCGGGGAACGGATCGAGGATCCCCGACAACGAGTATGTCCACGGCACGCCGTCGGCGGTGATCGGGGACAGCAGCTCGAGCCCGCACGACACGCTCATCGGCGTGCGCGAGCACCAGTCGGCGCGGCGATCACCGTCGAGATCTCCGAGCCAGGCGGGCGCCGCGGGATCGGGCCAGGCCGAGCGCACGTCGGGGAGATCGACGGGATCCTGGGTCGCACAGATCACCCCGGCAGGGCCGACGCCGCAGATCTCGGCGCTGCCGTTGTTGTCGGAGTCGACGGCGGCGAGCGATCGATCGGTGGCGTTCGCGGGCCCGCTGCGTGCGAAGGCCGGGGACCAGCGCTGCGGCGTGAACTGCGGTGCGATCAGGCAGACCAGTCCGGCGAGGTCGCGGCCACACGCGTCGAGGGTGCCGTCACCGTCGACATCACCGAGCGTCAGCGACTCCGGCTCGACGCCGAACGGTGCGACCTCGGCGAGCGCGCCGAACTGCCCGGTGCCGTTGCCGGCGGCGCAGCGCAGCTTGCCGCCGATCACCGCGCACAGATCCGCCTTGCCGTCGCCGCCGAGATCGCCGAGCCGGGTGGCGCGCCCGATCGGCAACCCGGCGGGGCGCGTGACCTGCGTCGGTGCGGGCGACAGCTCCCACAACGCGGAGGTATCCGAGCCGCAGCGGGTGGCCTGCGGATCGCTGCCGATGGAGATGCAGTACATCGCACCGCCGGGACCGATCGGGGGCCGCGCACCCGACCACAGGTGGCCCTCGTCATCGAGGAAGAACCGCCGATTCGGTTGGGGGGTGCACGAACCCTCGACGACGAGCTCGCCGGTGACCGCGACGACCTCGATGCAGTCGTCCCCCGCGTGGAGCGTGCCGTCGGCGTCGAGGCGCCACTCGACGTTCGACGGACACCCGACCAGCGCGAGGAGTCCGCTCGGCTGCGGCTCCAGGCAGGTCGCGCCGATGCCGAGGCGGAGCTGACCCGAGCCGCGGCGAAACGACATCGCGTAGCGGCGACGGAGCGCGCGCGCATGCTCCTCGGTGATCACCGCCGCCGGCTCGCCACAGGGAGCGCTGCCCTCGACGCAGCCGTCGTAGAACGCGAGCACGCCGGCGCTGCGCTCGAACAGCGGATCGATCAGCGTCGCCGGATCCGCGCCCGTGCCGTCGGCACGAAACGCGATCACCTCGGGCAAGGGATCCGTCCCGAGACTGGCGCCGGCCACCGCGAGCAGGGCCGCGGCCCCGACCACCGCGTGATCGGCGTGATCGGTCCCGTGGATCCCGGCGGTGTCGAGCGTGCGCACGGTGCGAGGCTGCGTCAGCTCGACGAGGGCGACGAGCGTGTCGAGGACGTCGTCGCGCCGGTACGCGGTGGTCAGCTCGCCGACCGAGATCGCGATATCGAGCGTGCCGTTCCATAGCCGCGCGATGCTCGTCGGAGCGGTGCCCGCCGGATCACCCTCGGGATAGCCGAGGAACACCAGGCTGAGGTGGGCATCCTCGAGGCGGCAATGCTCGACGGCGTGGCCGATCACGTCGAGCCACCCGCACTGCCAGCCCGCGAAGCCGGTGGCCGCCGAGTACGCGAGCATGATGCCGGCGTGGCGACGCTCGGCATCCGCGCGACCGTCGGTGACGTAGACGATGGTGGCGCCGCCGCGGAGGGCGCGCTCGAGCTGATCCGGCTGCAGGTAGACGAGGTCGTCGTCGGAGTGCGCGACGATCGCGAGGTCGCGCGAGTGCAGGAGCGGGAGGCCGACCGGCAGGGTGTTGTCCCCACAGCCGCTCAGGATCGAGGCAACCCAGGCCACGACCCCGCAACCTCCGCCGCGAGCCAAACGCACCTCGCCAGTCTGGACGCACGCAGGCCACGGGATCAAGCCGGCCGAGGCCCGGCGCGACCGATCGCACGCCGCGCGAGCCTCGGGAGCCCTTGGGCGTTTGGCCCGGTTCGAGTAGGTTCCAGGCCGTGGCGCGCACGCCGAACCGGTCACGGCCCCCGCAGCCGGCGCGTCCGAAGTCGAAGACGATCGAGCGGCGATCGCAGCGCGGGATGCTGGTGAGCTCGCTCGATCCGTCAAGACACGCAGCGTTAGAGCGAGCTCCGAACAAGAAGTCGAAGACGTGAAGCTCGCCATCAACCTCGCTCTCTCGCTCGTCATGCTCGCCCTCTGCCTGTGGTTGGTGTGGCCGAGCAGCTCTGCGCCGCCCGGCCAGAAGTCGGAGATGGAGCTGATCGAGCAGACGTTCCGGGCGCTCCAGTGGTCGGAGTTCTGGCCGTACCTCGCGGCGTACTTCGGCCTGATGCTGGTGCAGCACCTCTGTAGATCTCTGCGCTGGAACTACCTGCTCGCGCCGCTCGGGATCCACGTGCCGGCCGGCCCGCTGCTCGCGATCTCGAGCGTCGGGTTCATGGCGATCCTCGCGCTGCCGCTGCGGCTCGGCGAGCTGGTGCGCCCGGGGCTGCTGCGCCGGCGCGGGATCAGTGCCTCGGCCGCGCTCGGCACGGTCGCGGTCGAGCGCATCATCGACGGGCTGATGATCTCGCTGTTCGTGTTCGTCGCGCTGTTCATGCGGCGCGGACCGGACGCACCGGACTGGATGATGCCCACCGCGTTCGCGGCGCTCGGCATCTTCACCGCGGCGCTGGTGTTCCTGCTGTTCGCGATGAAGTGGCCGGAGAAGACGGTCCGGTTCTCGCTCGCGATCTCGCTACTGCCGCGGTTCGCGCCGCGGATCGCGAAGATCATCGAGGAGAAGTTGCTCGAGATGATCCGCGGCTTCGCGGTGCTTCGCGATCTCCGCAACATGATCAAGTTCACGCTGTGGACGGCGGTGTACTGGTCGGCGAACGGGTTGACCGTGTGGGTGCTGGCGAAGGGGTTCCAGACCATCGACGTCAACTTCGACCTCTCGGTGACCGCGTCGTTCGCGGTGATGGGCCTGGTCGGCGTCGGCATCAGCCTGCCGAACGCGCCCGGGCTGGTCGGACAATTCCAGGCGTTCACGCTACTCGGCCTGTCGGTGTACCTCGGCCCGGCCGTGCTCGAGAGCGGCACCCTGTATCCGGTGGCGATCGCCTACGCGATCCTCCATCACCTGTTCCAGGTGGTCTGGTACGTCGGCGTGGGTGCGCTCGGGCTCGCGTCGCCGTGGGTGTCGATCAGCGATCTGCGCCAGGCGCGCGCGAAACCTGAAGAGACGAAATGACCGAGCGGCTGCTCGCCATGCTGACCGGCCTGGTGCGTAGCCCGGGCTGGCAGCTCGTCGTCGGTGGCGCGCTCCTCGCGTTCGCGTTTCCGTCGCACGTCTCCGGAACGATCGGGATGACGATCCTCGCCGCGGGGTTCGGCGTCGGCGTCGCGCGGTACTGGCCGACGCTGCCGGAGCTCGTCCGCACGCCGCCCGATCGGTGGATGCGCCTGTTCGTGGTCGCGCTCGTGATCGCGCTGGGCATCTCGACGTTCTGGGACACGCTGACGATCGCACCCGACTGGCAGATGGGCGACTGGGGTCCGCAGCACGCGGTGCTCGCGAAGGTCATGAGCTACCTGCCGGGCTGGGACACGCCGGTGTGGAACCTCGACGTCGGCACCGGCGATGCGCCGCTCGAGCTCTATCCGAAGCTCGCGTACCTGGTGACCGGCAACTTCGCGAAGGTCGCCGGGCTCGACAAGGATCTGCCGCTCGCGATGATGATCGTCGCGGTGGTCGTGCACGTCGGTATCGCGGCGGCCACGGCAGCGCTGGCGATGCGCGTGGCACCGAAGCCGATCGCGCTCGTGATCGGCGTGCTGTCCGTCGTGGATAGCGGCGCGGTCGCGCACGGCGGCAGCGTCGGGTTGTTTCGCTGGGCGCTGCTCCACAGCGCGATGTCGCTGCTGTTCGGCACGCTCGCCGCGGTCGGTGTGATCGGTGCGTTGCGCAAGCCGCGGCTGCGCTCGTCGATCTCGATCTGGCTCGCCACGGCGGCGGCGTGCGCGTGTCATCCCGCCGGCTTGATCGGTGCGGCGGCGAGCTGCCTCGCGCTCGGGGCCGTCGCGTTGCTCGCGTCGGATGTGCCGCCTCGGCGTGCGCTGGTCGCGATCGGGCACCTCGTCCTCGGCGTCGCGCTCGGCGCCGCGCTGTGGATGCCGCTCGCCGAGCGGATCCTGGAGTACGGGCAGCACTTCCCGAATCCGATCCGCACGCCGGCGCGGCTGCTCGAGGATCTGCTCGCGTCGCCCTCGCCGATCACCGCCTACGCGATGCTCGCGTACGCCGGGTACTTCGGCATCCTCGCCGGGTTGTGGTCGCGCAAGGCGCCCGTCGTCTACCTGGCGGCGCTGACGCTGACGCTGCTCGTCGGGCTGTGCGACGCGCCCTACCTCGCACTCGACCTCGCACCGGGGCAGGGCGTGGCTCGCCTCGGCACCGAGCGGCTCGCGCAGATCGCGCGCCCGTTCCTCGCGGTGATGGGTGCCTACGGGGTCGCGGTGTTCGTCCGTGCGGGGATCTCCGCGTGGAAGGATGCGAAGCCGACGCAGAAGCTGATCGCGGCCGGCCTGATCGGCGTGCTGTCGCTGGCGGTCGTACGCGTCGTCCCGACGTTCTGGCGCTCGGCGTCGACGCGCGCCTACAACGAGACCACCGTGATCGCGCCCGATCCGTTCGGTCGCATGCAGCTGTCGGCGTGGGCGGCGGGGCAGGCGGCGCAGATCCGCCCCGACGCGTATGCGCGCGCGCTGTTCGAGTCCGATACCCACGAGCACTTTCACCTGACGGCGGAGACCGGACTCCCGACGCTGCACCTGACGTGGCAGCCGGATCTGCTGCTGCGCGAACGGATCGAGGACCTGACCCCGTCCTCGCTCGCGCGGTTCAACATCAAGTGGGTGATCGGCGTCGGGCGCTCGCCGTCGTGGGGCGATGCGGACAGCGAGATCGCGATCGGCAGCTTTCGGATCCGCACCCTCAAGGAGTGGGACGGCAAGCTCGCGCGCGTCGAGCGCGGCCCGGGAGACGTCAAGGTCACGGCGATCTCTGATGATCGGATCGAGATCGACGTGGCGTCGGCGGGCCCGGTGCTCGTCGCCCTCGGGACCGGGTTCTATCCGCGCTGGCGAGCGACGCACGCGAGCGGCACCGACGAGCCGGTGTACGCGATGCGCTCGACGCAGAGCGCGACGTTGTCGGTGGTGTCCGCGTGGGTTTCGCCGGGCAAGACCGTGTTCACCGTCGACGGTCCGCTGCCCTCCGACGGGAAGGGGAGGCTGTTCGCGATCCTGGCCGCGCTGAGCGCGCTCGCCGGCATCGTGGTGTGGAGCCGAGCGCGCTGGCGGCTCCGCGTGTTGCGGAGGCTCGTCGTGCTGCGCAGGAAGCTACCGTCGACCCGCAAGGTCGCGACGATCGGCGTGCCGCTCGTGGTGGTGATCCTGCTCGCGCGCGGCTGCGCCGATGCGAGTGGTCCGGTCAAGGCGCTCGAGCTCGGCTCGGGCCTGACCGCGGCGGCCTCGGTCGAGGCGCGCCTGGATGGCGGCGAGTGGCAGCGCTGCGACTACCAGCGCCTCCAGGGGACGTATCTCTGCGACGGCCTGCTGTCGGCGTACGACGGCATGACCTCCCTGCTCAACGATGCGATGCCGAGCTGGGGCTTCAACACGCCGGGGTTGATCGCGAGTGCCGATGTCCCGGGCGTCGAGATGCGCGTGAGGTGGCGCGAGCACCTCGCGGGTACCTACTGGACCGCGACCACCGGCGAGGGCGTGGCGCTCGACGTCAACGGCGAGGGTACCCGCTACATCGATCGCGCGGTCGTGGTCTACCCGGACCAGGGCCGCCGCACGATCGAGTTGACCGCCCCGATCCCGACGACGACCTGGCAGTTCACGTTCGTGCGAGAGGACACCCTGGTGCCGCCACGGCCGTATCTCGCGAAGCCGCCCGACGAGCCACCGGCGTCCGTGCGCTGACGTGACCGGCGGATCTGGGCGCGCGCGGGGATGGCTGGCCTCGGCCCGCTGACCCATCGGATCGAGGTCGAGGGCACGCCGTCCCGGCCTCGCGACGTCGCTCGATCGCGTCCGACGACGAGGACTACGGCACGTCGCGGGGCGCCCGTACGTGCAGATCTCGCGCTCGATCGTCCGGTCGAGCGCTTGCTCGCGACCGCGTGATCGACGGTATGAAGGAGCCGTGATCCGACGAGGAAACGGCGTGCTTCCGTGGCTGTTCGATCGCGACGTGCTGGTCGCGTTCGGCGCGAGCCAGGCACAGACCTTCGCTGCTGCGCAGCCGTGGCCGCACCTCGTCGTCGACGACCTCCTTGGCGAGCATGCCCGAGCGATCGCCGACGGGTTCCCCGACGCGACGCACCCGGGCTGGCGGCGCACCGCCTATGCCGAGCAGACGCGGCTCGGGCAGTTACAGCGCATGAACTTCGACGGCATCGGCGATCCGCTGCGCTGGCTCCTCGCCGAGCTCGGTGGGATGGCCTTCGTGGGGTTTCTCGATGCGCTGCTCGATCGCCGCGACGTGATCGCGGATCCGAGGTTCACCGGCGCGGGCCTGATGGCCACCGAGCGCGGCGGTCACCTCGGCATCCACGTCGACTTCAATCGCGACAGCGCGCGCAAGCTCGACCGGGTCGCGAGCATTCTGTACTACGCGCCGCGCATCTGGGATCCTGCGTGGGGCGGCGAGCTCGAGCTGTGGGACCGCGCGCGCCGGACCTGTCAGGTCCGCATCGCCCCGATACCCGACCGGCTGGTCGTGCTCGCCTACGGAGAGGACCACTGGCACGGACACCCCACGCCGCTCGCATGCCCCGACGGTGTCCTCCGGGCGGCGGTCGCGGCGCACTTCTATGCGGCACGCGCGAGCGAGGGCGACGACACGGGGGCCCACGGCGCGATCTGGTGACGTTGCGTAGATGGTGAAGATCGGTGTAAAGCCGCGGGGCCCGGATGTCGTCCGCCCTCGAAATCGCTGTCCTCGTGCCTTGTTACAACGAGGCCGCGGCGATCGAGAAGGTCGTCAAGGACTTCCAGACCGCGCTGCCGTCGGCGCGGATCTACGTCTACGACAACAACTCGACCGACAACACGATCGAGGTGGCGACCGCCGCCGGCGCGATCGTCCGCCGCGAGCTCCGCAAGGGCAAGGGCAACGTGGTGCGCCGGATGTTCCAGGACATCGAGGCCGACGCCTACGTGATGGTCGACGGCGACGATACCTACGACGCGGCGCGCGCCCAGGAGCTCGTCGACAAGCTGGTCACCGACAACCTCGACATGGTCGTCGGGCGCCGGATCGAGACGCACGATGCCGCGTATCGCGCGGGGCACCGCCTCGGCAACGCGGTGCTCACCGGGCTCGTGCGCAAGCTGTTCGACGCGAAGATCCAGGACATGCTCTCCGGCTATCGCGTGTTCTCGCGCCGGTTCGTCAAGAGCTTCCCGGCGTTCTCGCGCGAGTTCGAGATCGAGACCGAGCTCACCGTGCACGCGATGCAGATGAAGATGGCGGTCGCCGAGGTCGACACCAACTACAAGGAGCGGCCGCCCGGCTCGACGAGCAAGCTGCGCACGTTCCGCGATGGCTGGCGGATCCTGATGACGATCACCAACCTCGTGCGCAACGAGCGCCCGCTGCTGTTCTTCACGCTGATCGCGCTGCTGTGCACGCTCGTCGCGGTGATCCTCGCCGTGCCGGTGATCTCGGAGTACCTCGACACCGGCCTGGTGCGACGGTTCCCGACGGCGATCTTCTGCATGGTGCTCGGGCTGATCGCCGTCGTCTGCATCGCGACCGGCCTGATCCTCGATCTCGTCGCGCACGTCCGTCGCGAGGCGAAGAAGCTCGTCTACCTCCAGCACGCCGCGCCCGCCGAAGCGGTGACCAGCACGGCGAAGCGCTCCGCGGCATGATCCACCCGAGTGCCGTGATCGACGAGGGTGCGCAGATCGGCGAGGGCACCCGGATCTGGCACTTCACGCACGTCTGTGCCGGGGCGCGGATCGGTGCGGCCTGCACACTCGGGCAAAATGTCTACGTCGCCCCGACGGCGGTGGTCGGCGATCGCGTCAAGATCCAGAACAACGTCTCGATCTACGACGGCGTGATCCTCGAGGACGACGTGTTCGTCGGGCCGTCGGCGGTGTTCACCAACGTCGCGAACCCGCGCGCCGAGGTCTCGCGCAGGGACGCCTACCAGCGCACGCTGATCTCCGCCGGCGCGACGATCGGGGCGAACGCGACGATCCTGTGCGGCCGCACCCTCGGGCGCTACGCGTTCGTCGCCGCCGGTGCCGTGGTCACGTCGGACGTGGCGCCGTTCGCGCTGGTCGCCGGGGTCCCCGCGCAACCGATCGGCTGGATGTGCCGGTGCGGCGAGCGCATGCAGGACCCGCTCGGTGGATGCACGGTCTGCAAGCGGACCTACCGGCGTGACGGCGACGGTCTCGCGGAGAATGCATGAACGACGAGCCCGACGACGAAGGCACCGACCCCGGCGTGACCACCGACGATCCCGGGTTCGCCGGCGATACGGTGTCGCTCGCTAGCGAGCTGGATGCTGGTTTCGGCGGCGATACGGTCTCCCTCGGTGGCGAGCCGGGGTTCGGGGCCGTTGTTGGTGACACGGGCTCGCTCGGTGGCGAAGCGGTCGCCGGGTTCGCGGGGGACACGGTCTCCCTCACGGGCGACACGGTCTTCGCGCTCGCCGGGTTCGAAGAGCTCGACGAGGAGGGCACGGATCCCGGTGACGACGGCGAGCGCACCGATCCCGGCCTCGAGATCACGTGACCCCGAACGACGAGGGGTCGTTGTGAGGGTCGGGCTCGCGGATCTGCCGGCGCAGTACGCCGCGTTGAAGCCCGAGATCGATGCAGCGGTGCAACGCGTGCTCGCGTCGGGGCACTTCATCCTCGGTGACGAGGTAGCCGCGTTCGAGCGCGAGGTCGCGGCGGATCATCAGATCGCACATGCGGTCGGCGTGTCGTCGGGCAGCGATGCGTTGCTCGCCGCGCTGTGGGCCCTGGGCATCGGCCCCGGCGACGAGGTGATCACGCCGGCGTTCTCGTTCTTCGCGGCCGCCGGCGCGATCGCGCGGCTCGGCGCGACGCCGGTGTTCGCCGACATCGATCCCTCGACGTTCAACCTCGACCCAGCGTCTTCGCTGTCGAAGATCACGTCGCGCACCAAGGCGATCGTGCCGGTGCACCTGTTCGGTAGGCCGTGCGCGATCACGAGCACGCTCCCGATCATCGAGGACGCGGCGCAGGCCTATGGCAGCTCGCTCGGTGCGCTCGCCACGCTCAGCTTCTTCCCGACGAAGAACCTCGGTGCGGCCGGCGATGCGGGCATGGTCCTCGTCGCGGATCCCGAGCTCGCGGACCAGCTCCGGCTGCTTCGCTCGCACGGCGCGAGACCGAAGTATGTCCATCACGTCGTCGGCGCGAACCTCCGCCTCGACGCGTTGCAGGCCGCGATCCTGCGCGTCAAGCGCCCGCACGTCGCCGCGTGGACCGCGCAACGTCGCGCGAACGCGAACCGGTACCGCGAGCTGCTCGCCGGGACGCCCCTCGTGCTTCCCACCGACGCGCCGAACCATGTCTGGCATCACTTCGTCGTGCGCGCCCCGAAGCGCGACGAGCTGCGTGCATTCCTCGCGACACGCGAGATCGAGACCGAGGTGTACTACCCGCGCGCGCTGCACCTGCAACCCTGCTTCGGTGGCGAGGAGGGCTCGCTGCCCGAAGCGGAGCGCGCGTGTCGAGAGGTGCTCGCGCTACCGATCCATGCCCAGCTCGACGAGGATCAGTCCCAGCACGTCGGCGATTCGATCCGCGCATTCTACTGATGGCGTCGTAGGCTCGACGGAGTCATGGACTACGAGCTCACCAAGCGTGTGCTGTCGGCGCTCGCACGCCGCTTCAAGCTAGGAGACTCGTGATGCCGGTCCGCAAGTTCCACGACATCTCCGAGATGGAAGGCAACACCTGGCGCGAGCCGGGGCCCGAGCTCCATGCAGCCATCCGGCGCGTCTGGGAGTTCGCTGCGAAGACCGTCGATCTCCGATTTCCTCCAGGCGTGTATCGCCACCGATCGATCGAGGAGCTCGATGCCCAAACCGAACGGTGGGCGCAGGCAAACTTCGAGGCCTTCCAGGCCCGCAAACGCTGAGCTTTCGTTCTCGCGGTCAGCCCGGGCTTCCCTCGCGGCGTACGAGTGGGTGCACGTCGGGCACCGTTTCGATGGGAGCCAACCGGATCTGGTGGGCAAGCTCGAGCGCAGGGCGCACATCCTCGATCGTGTGCCCGCCACCGGCGAGGATGTCTCGATAGACCGCCGTGTGCAGGTCGCCATGACCGTCGGAGAACTCGATCTCCTGGCAGTCGGCGACCAGCGAGCGAAACGCCGTCTTGCCCTGGGCCTGCACCGCATCCGGCAGGTCCTCGCGATCGATCGACAGGAACCACCGCACCCGTGCGTGCTCGAGCTCGAACACCCCCGCCATCTTGTCGGCGCGCGCTAGCGTGACCTGCGAGCTCGCCGGCTTCCCGTACAGCCAGATCAACAGGTCGAACAGGTGCACGCCGATGTTGAGCGCGAGCCCACCTGATTTCTCGGGGGCGCCCTTCCACGACTGCGCGTACCAGCGACCGCGCGCCGTCACGTACGTCAGCTCGACGTCGGCCTTCGCACGCGGCCCGGCATGCAGCTTCGCGGCGAGCTCGCGCAGTTGCGGCAGACAGCGCAGCTGGACCACCGCGTAGACCTTGCGCTCGTACTCCGCCGAGAGGGCGGCGAGCTGATCGAGGTTCCACGGGCTGATCACCAGCGGCTTCTCGCAGATCGCGTGGGCGCCGACGCGGAGCGCGAGGCGCACGTGGGCGTCGTGCAGATAGTTCGGCGAGCAGATGCTGATGTAGTGCACGCGCTCGGCCTCGCCCAACCGACGGCGCTTCTCGAGGAAGCGGTCGAAGCGCTCGACCTCGGTGAAGAACGCCGCGTCGGGGAAGTAGCGATCGATGACCCCGACGCTGTCGTGCGGATCCACCGCCGCGACCAGCTGATTGCCGGTGTCCGCGATCGCCTGCATGTGCCGCGGCGCGACGAACCCAGCTGCACCGACGAGCGCGAAGTTCGGCACGACGGAACCTCGTAGCACAGTTCACAAACCGCGGGCGCGCGGCCGGCGTCGCCCGATGCTAGGGTCCCCGAGTGAACGACGACCGCATCAGCGAGCTGTATCTGGGCGAGGGGCGGTTTGCGACGAGTGTTAGTCGCGTCCCCGCACGGATGCGGATCGACTGGATGGTCTCCCAGACCCGAGGTCGCACGCTCGACATCGGAAGTAGCCAGGGCATCGTGACGCTCCTCGTCGGCCGCGCCGGCCACGAGGTCACCGGCGTCGACGTCGAGGCGCCCGCGATCGAATACGCGCGCAAGGCGCTGGCCGCCGAGAGCGCCGACGTCCAGCAGCGCGTCACGTTCCTCCACGCAGATATCTACGACGCGCGACTGGCGAACCAGCAGTTCGACACCGTACTGCTCGGCGAGATCCTCGAGCACCACGCCTCACCGCGCGAGCTCTGGCTCCGCGCCGTCGAGTTCGTCGCCCCGAACGGCAAGATCGTCGGCACCACACCGTTCGGACTCCACCCGCATCCCGATCACAAGGTGACGTTCTACCTGCGAGCGCTCGTCGACACGATCAGTGGGGTCGGCACGCTCACCCACCTCGGGATCGAGGATGGGGTCATCCGCTTCGTCGTCGACAAAACCCCCAACGCGCAGGCGGTGGATGTCAGTCCCGAGGCACTCCTCGCGCTCTCGGAGCGCGGCTTCCTCGCGATCCAGGAGACCGTCGAGCTGCTCAAGGAGGACTACAACGCGCGAGGTGCCCGGATCGCCGAGGCCAGCCAGAAGCTCAAGGCGCTCGCGGAACGAGCCCAGAAGACGCTCGACCAGACCAAGGCCGAGCATGCCGCGCAGCTTGCCAGCGAGCGCGAGGCACATCGCAAGATGCGCGCTCGCCTGCAGAAGCTCGAGAGTTACGTCTCGCCTCCCGACGACGCCGGTCCGCGGTTGCGCGGGTTCAGCGCGTTGCTGTCGTCCGTGTTGCGCGAGGTCAACACGGGTGGACTGCGCGAGGCTCCGTTGGAGGCACTGCGCAAGACGTACGCGCGGGTTCGTCGAGCGGCCGACGGCTCGGGTGAGTGACAGCGAATTCTAGCGATGACCGACGACGATCCTGAGGCCCGCCACGAACGCACGCGAGCAGAGCTCGTCGATGCCATGCGGAAGAACCGCGAGCTGAAGCGCTCGCTGCTCGTCGCGCAGTCACTCGTCTCGAACCTGCACGCGGAGCTCGAACCACTGCGCGCGCGGTTGCACGAACTGGAGCGGTTCGCGACCTCGACGAGCGCATCCCCGGCGACGCGTGGGTTCGCGGCGTTTCTCGGTTCGTTGCAGCGCGAGCTCAACACCGGGGGGCTCGGAGCCGCGCCGCTCGAGGCGCTGCGCAGGACCTACGCACGGATTCGCCGCGCGGTCTCGGATCCCGAGCTAGCGGACCGCAAGCTGCTTCCGCCCTCGCCGTCCTCGTTTCCGTTCCTCGTCGACTGGCCCGATGGCCCGACGCGGGTCGTCCCGCTCTACTTCTGCGCGAATCACGACGGCGAGCGCATCACCGACACAGGTGCGGCGGCCGTCGAGCAGAAGGATCGAGCCGCGTCCTATCTCACGCACCTGCCTGCCAACATGTCGCGGCGTCCCGCGTCGTCGCCGACGATCCCTGAGAGCGAGGTCGAGCTCGCCTTGTCGGTCAGCGCGGCCGGCGTCGACGTCAGCGTGTGGATCATCGAGTTTCACGGCGAGCGCCAGGTCGCGAAGACGTCCTGGCGGGCTCACCAGGACACGACGGTCCACTGGAAGCCCCATCCGCAGTGCGATTCGATCCGATTCGGCGTGCGCCTCCAGGGCGCGGGCACCCTCGATAGCGCGCGTGTCGAGCTGCGCGAACGCGGTCACGAGGCGAAGGAGACCGAGCGGCTGATGGCGCTGTGGCGCGCGTTGAATGCGCCGAGGTCAGAGCTCGGGAGCGTCGCGGCGGCGCCGCCCGCGTGTCCGACGTATCTCGGAGCGGAGCCGGAGGTCATCGCGCGTGCGGCCGTGGATACCCATCCCGTGTTTCAGTCCTGGGGACTCTCCGCATCGAAGATCCTGCTCGACGGTGGCGCCCTCGACGGCGAGATCGACCGTGGTGTGTGGCCGTATCTGCAAGCTGCGATCACCGAGCGTGCGTATCGCTGGACGTGCCCGTTCACCGGAGCGTCGCTTCGATCCACCGAGACGTTCATCGCCAGCGAGCCGACCGCGTTCGCGTACGTCTTCGTTCGCTTCGAGAGCGCGGGTCACGTGTTCTTCCTCATCTTGTGTCCGTTTCGTAGCTCGCGCGTGGGCATCTACTTTCCGGCCGAGGAGATCGTGGTCTCCCGGCTCAAGCTCGGAAAGCTCGTCCGCGCGTTTCGAAGTCTCGTCGTTCGACACGCGGACCAGTTCACCCGCTATCTGACGACGACCGAGCCGCGCAAGACGACGGTGCCGATCAACACGCTGGGCCACTGGGGTCACGTCGTGCTGAACGAGATCGAGGCGCTGCAGTGGATGTTCGAGACGGGGAACGACACGCACATCGACCTGTGGCTGAAGGGGGACGTCGCCTTCTTCGAGTTCGACGTCCTGTTCCCCGAGATCCCGCGGGACAGACTTCGAGCAGCGCTCTCCCCCGACGAGCGGTTCCGGTGTTGTCTGCGCGAGAACGCACTTCTCATTCACCCGCAGATCGCGTCGTACTACCTCGGTGCCCAGGCAGGCTCGCGCCTCGTCGACGTGTGGCGCCGCGAGGGCGAGCGCACCGGGTCGACAGCGACCGTCGAGTCCAAGCTTGCCGGCCACTTTCCGGTGATCTGGTGCGAGATCCGCGCGAACGATCGGCTGTGGCGAAATCAGCTCGAGGGACTGAAGGCTGTCGTCGCCAAACTCGAGCGGCTCTACCCGAACATGGCGCTGGTGCTCGCCGGTTGGTCTCGCATGCTGACGCCGAGCGTCGGCGACGAGAAGATGATCGCGCTCGACACCAAGGTGATCAACGGCATCACCGAGGCCCTCGCGCCGATCACCTGCATCCCGGTCGTCGGCGTTCCAACCGCCGAAAAGCTGGCGTGGGTGCTGCGCTGCGACTTCAACATCTCCCTCATGGGCTCCGGCTTTCTGTTTCCTCTCCTGGCCCAGCTACCCGGGGTCCTGCTGGTCTCCCGCTATTATCAGGAGAACGAGCTGTTCCTCGGCGACGAGAAGCGGCGGGTGCACTTCATGTACGGAGATGATCGCCTCGCCGTTCTACCGGCGAAGTTCGTGATAGACGACACCAGTATCGTGAATGGGGAAGTTCGAGACTTCAGTGTAGACACCTTCGCGCTCGCGGACTTCGTGGTGACCGAGCTCGGCAAGGTCAACAAGGCAGTGAACCGATGAAGGTCGTGATTTTGTGTGGTGGTCTCGGTACGCGGCTTCGTGAGGAAACCGAGTTTCGGCCGAAGCCGCTCGTCGAGATCGGCGGACGCCCGATCCTCTGGCACATCATGAAGCTGCTGGGTCACCAAGGCCTGCGCGAGTTCGTGCTGTGCCTCGGCTACAAGGGAAATCTGATCAAGGAGTACTTCCTCAACTACGAGGCGATGACGAACGATCTGGAGATCCAGCTCGGCTCGCGGTTCGCGGTGACCTACCTCGGGACGCACGAGGAGCAGGACTACAACGTTCGCCTGGTCGACACCGGCGCGACGGCCGGAACCGGCGCACGCGTGGCGCGGGTCCAACGTCATGTTGGAGGCGAGCGCTTCATGGTGTGTTACGGCGACAGCTTGACGAACGTCGATCTCAAGGCCCTGCTCGCGTTTCACGAGTCGCACGGCAAGCTCGCGACGGTCACGACGGCACGGGTACCTGGACGGTTCGGGATGGTCGAGATGACCGAGCAGGGTCAGGTCGAGCGCTTCCGCGAGAAGCCGACCGACGATGCGTACCTCAGTGCGGGCTTCTTCGTGTTCGAGCCCGGCGTGTTCGAGTTCCTGTCGACGGATGACGACTGCATGCTCGAGCGCGTTCCCCTCGAGCGGATCGTGCGAGACGGACAGCTGATGGCATATCGCCACGAAGGTGAGTTCTTTCCAATGGATACGCATCGCGATCACGTCGCACTCAACGAGCTGTGGTCGACTGGCAAGGCCTCGTGGAAGGTCTGGTGAGTGGCTTCTGGCGCAGCCGTCCGGTGCTGGTCACCGGAGCGACGGGCCTGCTCGGCGCGTCCCTGCTGCGCATGCTGGACGGCCTCGGCGCGGATGTCGTGGCGTTGGTCCGCGACTGGGTCCCGCAGTCCGAGACCAGCCGCTCGAAGCTGCTCGATCGCGTCCGTGTGGTTCGCGGTGACGTGGTCGATCAACCGTTGCTGGAGCGCGTGCTCGGCGAGTACGAGATCGACACGGTGTTCCACCTCGCCGCGCAGACGATCGTCTCGATCGCGAACCGCAATCCGGTCGGCACGTTCGAGTCGAACATTCGCGGTACCTGGAGCATCCTCGAGGCCGCGCGCCGTAGCCCGACGGTCAAGCAGATCGTCGTCGCCTCGAGCGACAAGGCGTACGGTGATCAGCCCACGTTGCCGTATTCGGAGGCGACCCCGCTCGAAGGACGGCATCCGTACGACGTCTCGAAGTCGTGTGCCGATCTGATCTCGCAGATGTATGCCCGCACGTTCGGCGTGCCGGTGTGCATCACGCGGTGCGGAAACTTCTTCGGTCCGGGCGACCTCAACTGGAATCGGATCGTGCCCGGAACGTTTCGCAGCGCGATCCGCGGCGAGCGCCCGATCATCCGCTCGGATGGCACGTTCGTGCGCGACTACATCTTCGTCGACGACGGCGCGGCGGCATACCTCCAGGTCGCCGAGGCGTTGAGCCGCGATCGATCGCTCGCAGGCGAGGCCTTCAACTTCTCCAACGAAACGCCCCTGACGGTGAGCGCGTTGGTCGAGCGCATCCTCAGCGCAGCCGGGCGCAGCGATCTCGTGCCCGAGATCCAGAACCAGGCGTCGCACGAGATTCGCGAACAGTTCCTCGACGCGACCAAGGCGAAGCAACGCCTGGGATGGAACCCACGGTTCACCCTCGACGAGGGCCTGGCTCAGACGTTCGGCTGGTATCGCGCGGCGCTCGCGGAGCCGTCGTGAAGATCTCCGCGTGCCGATCGTGCGGTGGCAGCGAGCTCGTTCCGATCGTCTCGCTCGGCGAGCAACCGCTCGCGAATAGCTATCTCCTCCCCGCGCAGACGTCCGTCGCCGAGGCCCGCTACCCGCTCGACTTGGTGCGCTGTCGCGCGTGCAGCCTGGTCCAGATCACGTACACGGTGCCGCCGGAGATCCTGTTCAAGGACTACCTGTATCTGTCGTCGTTCTCGACGACGATGTTGCGTCACGCCGAGACGCTGGTAACACGAGTGATCGCCGAGCGAGCGCTCGGGCCGACGAGCCTGGCAGCGGAGGTCGCCAGCAACGACGGCTATCTGCTCCAGTACTACGCGCGCGCCGGGGTCCCGGTCCTTGGAATCGAACCCGCCGGCAATGTCGCGAAGGTCGCCCGTGACCGCGGTGTGCACACCGTCGAAGAGTTCTTCGATGTCGCAGTTGCGCGGCGGCTGCGCGAACCGCAAGCAGCGGACGTCATCCACGCGAACAACGTGCTCGCCCACGTCGCCGATCTGAACGGTTTCGTCGCGGGCTTCCGCGAGCTGCTGGCCGACGATGGTGTCGTGATCTCGGAATCTCCCTACCTCGCCGACTTCCTGCGCAAGGTCGAGTTCGACACCATCTATCACGAGCACCTCTGCTACTACTCGCTGACCGCGCTGGCGGCGCTGTTCCGTCGCCACCAGCTCGAGATCGAGGACTGCGAGCGCATCGCGATCCACGGTGGCTCGTTGCGAATCTTCGTGCGCCACGCACGGGTCGCGCGACCGACACAGCGAGTCGCGCAGTTGCTCGACGAGGAACGCGCATGGGGTGTCGTGGACGACGCTCCCTACGCGGCCTTCGCCGGCGAGATCGAGCGCGTCAAGCGCGAGCTCGTGACGTTGATCCGCGATCTGCGACGGCAGGGATACCGGATCGGAGCCTATGGCGCGGCGGCGAAGGGCACGGTGATGCTCAACGCCTGCGGTCTCGGAACCGACGACCTCGAATTCGTCTGCGACCGCAGCCACCTCAAACAGGAGCGCGTGATGCCGGGTGTTCACGTGCCGATCGTGTCGCCGTCGCAGCTCGTCGACAGCGGGATCGACTACTGCCTGATCCTCGCGTGGAACGTTGCCGAGGAGGTCCGCCGCGAGCAGACAGCCTGGGAAGCCCGCGGTGGCCGCTTCATCTTGCCTCTCCCGAACGCGCAGGTGCTCTCGTGATCGACGGCGTCAAGCACATCCCTCTACGACGAATTCCCGACGAGCGCGGCACGGTGATGCACATGCTCCGGCGCACCGATCCCCACTTCATCGAGTTCGGCGAGATCTATTTCTCGACCATCTATGCGGGCGCAGTGAAGGGCTGGCACAAGCACCGCGAGATGTCGTTGTGCTACGCGTGCGTGCACGGCCGCATCAAGCTGGTGATCTTCGACGAGCGCGACGGTTCGCCGACCCGTGGCGAGATCAACGAATTCTTCCTCGGGCCCGATGACTATGCGCTGGTGATCATCCCGCCGGACCTGTGGAATGGGTTCAAGGGAATGACGGATGCAGTCGTCGCGAACTGCTGCACGCATCCACACGATCCGAGTCGTTCGGTTCGCCATGATCCGTTCGACTCGCACATTCCGTACGACTGGGAGATCAAGCACCAGTAACCCCAGCGCTCGCCTGTGTCGATCCGAAGGCCAGGCGAGTGCGGGGACCCCGAATACGATCGCTTAGCTGCGTCGCAACCAGGCGTCGGGCCAGTACGTGATGTTGCGATCGAGCTCGCTCTCGTTGAACGGCCACGGCGGCTCCCCGAGGACGAACTCGGGATGCGCGGTGGCGAACTCGCGCGCGGCTGCCGCCGGGTTATCGTCGCGCCACGACGGACTGCCGCGTGGCACGTCGTGGAGATCCTGCATCACGCCGTCGGTGGCCACGAGGTACGAGCCCGGCGTCACCAGCGAGTGGTAGGCCTCGAGCTCGCGCTGCACGTGCGCCTTCGTGTGATTCGAATCGAGGATCACGAGCACCGTATCGCCGGGTGACACCTCGGCACGGACACGCTCCAACACCGACGGTGCTGCGGAGTCGCCCTGGATCAACGTGATCAGGCGAGCCATCGGATGGGCCTCGATCGCCGCGCGATTGTGCGGGCGGATCTCGTTGTCGACACCGACGACCCGGCCTTTCCCCATCGCCGTGCAGAGGCTCGCGTAGAAGATCAGCGACCCGCCGTGCGCCACGCCGGTCTCGATGATCACATCCGGTTTCACGGCGAAGATGACTTCCTGCATCCGGATCATGTCTTCCGGAAACTGGATCACCGGCCGACCGAGCCAGCTGAACGTGTAGGGATAGCGTTCGTTCCAGCTGACCTTCGTCCAGATCTCCGAGAGGACCTCGAACGCGCGCTTCGAGTAGAGATCCAGCGTCTCGGTCTCCGAGACAAGCGTGCGGGTGTCGGTGTCGATGGTGATCTTCATGAGAAGGGATCGTCCAGAGCGATGTCGAGCTCGAGCTCGGTGAGCAGGCGTTGATTCTCGTCACGATAGTTCGGGTTCATCAAGATTGCGCGCTTCACCTCACGCTCCTTCAACGCCTCGGGCGCCACGATCGCGTGGCCGGTACCCGGCAGGAAGTGACCTTGCTTGTGCGGATTGAGATCGACGATGCAGTCGATGGAGGTGCACGTCGGATCCGCCAGGTTGGCGAACGTGACTCCCTTCGCGCCGGCACCCCAGATCGCCGTCCTCGGCGCTCCCGAGAGCGAGTGCTCGAGTTGCCCCACGAGCCTCGCTTCCTCGCGCGCGAACCGGCGAGCGAGCGCGGGAGTCTCTCCAGGCCGAAGCTCCGGCGTCTGGGGTCGCGCAGTCACCCGTGCCTCCGCCCACAGGTACTGGCCACCGAACGTCGTCGCGATCTCGCGGACCTCGAAGCCGGCTCGCATGAAGGCGGTCCGTAGTGAGCTCGGCGTGAACAACGAGCAGTGCTCGTAGAACAGATCCCACACCACGACGTTCTCGAGGATCCAGTCGAGGGACGGAGTCTCGAAGAACACGCGCGCGTCGGGAGAAAGTGCGAGAGCCGCGCGAACCGCCTCGAGCAACACCAGTGGATTGGCGACGTGCTCGATCACATGGCGACACACCACCACGTCCGCGAGCAGCGCTTCGCAGCCAGGCCCGTAGAACTCTCGACGAAACGTGAGCCGGCCTCCAAGCAGCTCGTCGGGGCCCACGTAGCTGGGGTCAAATCCCCATCCGACGGTGTTCGGCGCGGACTCGACGAGCCTGTGGATGAACTGCCCCTTGCCACAGCCGACCTCGACCACGCGCGCATCGCGCACCCCGAGACCGACGAGTCGTTCCACCAGCCCATCGGTGTAGCTCTTGAACGACGGAGAATGATCCTGCGTGTTGTCGTAGGCGTTGCCGTACTCGAGCAGTGTGGCATCGAAGGCGCGGTTGAACGCAAAGCCGCAGGTCTCGCAAACCGCCATCTCGAGGGTGCCGCGTCGGATGGCGCGCGCAGCCTCGACGGTCTTCATGATCAGATTTTGATGGACGGGGATCTGCGTGCGCGTCAGGAACTCGACCGTCACCGTGCTCTCGCAGACGGGACAACTCATGCGTGCCTCCACCACTCGATGGTCCCGGCGATCCCGTTCGCGAGATCGAAGCGATCCGTCCAGCCGACCTCGGTGCGGAGTCGCTGCACCGCGGCCGTGATCATCGGCGGGTCGTCGTGCGCGCGAGCGCCGAGTCGCAGCAAGTCGCTCGCTCCGAGTTGATCGGCGACGGTACGCACGACCTGCGCGATCGTGACGGCGCGACCAGACGCGATGTTGACGCCGCCCCGAACCTCGCTATCGAGCAGCGCGGCAAGCGCACCGCCACAGTCGTCGACGTGCTGAAAGTCTCGGACCTGGGTTCCGAGGGTGCATGCGGCTTCGCGCTTCGCGAGCAACGCGCGAATCACCGACGCGACCAGTCGGTCGGGATGCTCGTGCGGTCCGTAGAGGAAGAACAGGCGCCCCCAGCCGACGCTGACCCCGGTCCTCGATCCCCACGCACCCAGCACAGCCTGCACCGCGTGTTTGCTCGCGCCATACAACGTGGCCGGCACGAGAGGAGTCGTGCTCTCGTCGCAGGTTCCAGTGCTCCAGTCGTATTCGGCAGAGGAGCCCGCCCCGACGAAGCGTCGCCCTCCCACGCCGTGAAACGCGCGCGCTAGCCCGAGGCTTGCTTCGACCCAACGCACGTTCTCGATCGCCGTCCAGAACTTCCCCGGCGTCGCGAACCACGCGAGATGCAGGAGATGGGTCGGGCGAAGCGTGGTGAGGAGACGCTCGGCAGCGACGGGATCCAGCAGATCGCAGACGTGGTGCTGCACCCCCGCGGGAACCTCGAACGGTCGCGCGGAGGTTGCGTGCACCGTGAAGCCTCGCGCTCGCAGAGGTTCGAGGCACGCGCGTCCCACGAAGCCCGACGCACCCGTGACCAGGACCGTCTTCAACGTGGGGTATTCAAGCACAGGATCGCTGCCATCCAGGCGCCCGGCGACTAACTGCTGCGTTGGAGTCTCGCGCGGGCGGGTATAGTCGAGGGGTGAAGCTCGTCGGAACCTTCGTCGTCGCTCTCGTCGGGTGCGGGGACAACAGGGTTCCAGACCCCAGCGTGACGCCTGACACTCCGATCGTCGGGACCCACGTCGCGATGAAGCTGGTTGCGGAGGTCCCCACGCTGGCGGTGCTGGTCACCTCGCCGCGACTCGACAACCGGATGTTCGTGGTCGAGCGGATCGGTCAGATCCGCGTGATCGAGAACGGGGAGGTCGGCACCCAGCCGTTCCTCGATCTGTCGGAGGAGATCGGCGGTCCGGTGCTCACCGACAGCGGCGAGCTCGGTCTGCTCGGGCTCGCGTTTCATCCGCAGTACGCGACCAACGGTGTGTTCTTCGTGTTCTACACCGCGCGCAACCCGGGCGATCCGCTGAACGAGCAGCGCGACGTGCTGGCTCGTTGCAAGGTCACGACCGATCGCAACCGCGCCGATCCGGCGTCGTGCGTCGAGGTGCTGTCGATCCCCGATCTCGCGAGCAATCACAACGGCGGGATGATCGAGTTCGGCCTCGACGGCTACCTCTACGTCGGCACCGGCGACGGTGGCTCCGGCAACCCCAACAATCCGCAGGCGCTCGACGACGGGCTCCCGAACACCCATGCGCTGTTCGGGAAGATCCTGCGCCTCGACGTCGATCATCCCGCGCCCGGCCTCGGCTACGGCATCCCGGCGGACAATCCCTACGCCTTCGGTGGTGGGCGCCCGGAGGTCTGGATCCGCGGCCTCCGCAATCCGTGGCGGTGGTCGTTCGATCGTCTGACCGGCGACATCTGGATCGGCGACGTCGGTCAGAAGATGGTGGAGGAGCTGAACGTGCTCCGCCCGGCGATGCAGCCGCGGGCAAACCTCGGCTGGAAGTTCTGGGAAGGCAGCCTGTGCTACGAGGGCGACTGCACGTCGGAACAGTCGGCGGTGCCCAAGGACGAGCGCCTCGCCACCGACGGCTGGTGGTCGATCATTGGCGGTCAGGTCTATCGTGGCAGCAAGTACCCCGATCTGCAGGGCTGGCACTTCTACACCGATCACTACAAGGGCGGCCTCGCGCGGGCGAGGCTCAACGACGACGACACGCTGACCGTGGTCGATCTCCCGGGCGAGTTCCCGGTCAACGGGACGAGCATCCACGAGGGCCCCGACGGCGATCTGTTCGAGACCGATGCGAAGGGGAACATCTACCAGCTCGTCGTCACGACGCCGTAGCTACCGTCTCCTGCACCAAGCGTTGCTTCACGAAACGACCTCCGGCAGACGCGATACGAATGCCTGCTGGTTGGTGGCGACGCTAGAGATTGCGTGCAGCCGTTTCCGGATCGCGACCCCGAACCTCGCTCCGTGTCTCCACGTGGGCAAGATACAAGCTACTTGTTGAGCGCCACGCCCCAGCCGGTGCACGCCTTGGTCAGCTCTTCGATCGCCGTCTTGTCGGTCATCTTCGCGTACAGCGCGTTCGCCTTCTCCGGCTCGCTCATCGCGCAGTGGGCCATGATCGCGACCTTGTAGCCATCCTCGGCCCACGGTGGATAGCGTCGGGCGAGCTCCATCGCGGCCGCGACGGCCCCGGGGTAGTTGCCCTTCTCGTATCTGCCATGCGCGGTGAACAGCTGCTGTCGTCGCTGCTCCTCCGTCCACTCCACCTCGGGTGCATCGCTGGCTGCCGCCGCGTCGACCGGCGCGGAGCGATCGCTCGAGCTCGGCGTCACGGTGGTCGATCTGGTGGGCGATGCCGTGGCTGCGACGGGCGGAGGAGGCTCACGTCGCGGCGTCACGGTGGCCACGGGCGTGCTGTCTGCCGGCGCGACTTCGGGATCGAGCTCGACCTCGTGAGCCCGAGCCTTGCTCGCGCTCGCCTGGGGTGCCGGTCCCGACAGCGACCAGGCCAGATAGCCCACTGCTCCGGCGACCAAGATCGCGAGGATGGCGAGCCAGCGCATGGGTCGTGATTAGCACACCCACCGCTGTTCTGACGAACCGTGATTCGGATCAAGCCTTCTGGAAGAACATGTTCCAGTGGCCCGTCAGGTAGTCCCGGAGGAACAGCTCGTCGTGCTCTGCGGTGAACGGCCACGACCAGCGGCGGCGGCACTTCGATTTCTGGGCGAACGTGTGGAGATAGTTGGTGACGTGCCGTCGGACGTCGTCCTTGATCGCCGGCTCGATGGCGCACTCGGCGCTCCACTTCGAGAACGCGCGCTCGCAGGCCGCACGCAAGGAAGGAAGCTCCTCGGGCTTCGCCTGGACGTTGTCGGAGTGGACGAGCGTGACGCCGTACTTCGCGAACGTCCGCACGTAGTAGTCGTAGTCGTGGTAGTCGCCGACCGAGTACTTCGCCTGCTTGACCGCGTGGAGGTAGGCAGCAGCCGGATCGTGGCGCAGTAGCGTGATGCCGAACAGGCCGGTGTGCGCGTCCTCGCGCACGTGATCGATGTAGCGATAGTTGGGAACCTTGATGTACGCATAGCCGCCGGGTCTCAGCACCTTCGCGGTCCGCGCCATCGCCTCCTCGGCGGAGGCGACGTGCTCGATCACGTCGGTCATGGTCACCAGATCGAAGCTGGCAGCAGGCAGGGCTTCCCTCAGGAAGTCGCCCACAATCAACGTCGCATCGTAGTTCGCGAGGTTGATCTTCGCGAGCTTGTCGAGGTTAGGCATCAGCTCGAGCCCCGTCGCGGCGGAACATCCGTGATCGAGCATCGCCTTGACGAGGCCGCCATAGCCGGAGCCGACGTCTAGGCCGGCTTTCATCGTCGACAGATCGACGTGCTTGGCAACGTAGTCGATCGCGCGCTTGCCGGAGATGTTGGTGTTCAGGAAGAACAGCAGGTGACGGTACTGGAGCGGCTGAAGCGAGGCGAGGAACGCTTTTTGATCGAGCGCGAGCACGTCGCGCGGGATCTTCTTGAGGTCGAGATAAGCCTCGATGCAGCGGCGATCCATGCGGTGCGCGTAGTCGACCAGCCAGTACAACCCATCGAGGTCGTGCAGGCCGTGTGGAAGTGCGCCGTTCGTCTGCACCGGGGACTCGCACCCATGCACCGTCACGACGCGCTTGCCGCGCTTCTCGGCGCCGACGTGCCGATCGTGTCTCGTGTGGAGTAGCCGGAGGACGTGCGCCGGCACGAGGCTCTGATAGAGATCGGGATTCGTGCCCTCGCCGAGCGGGCCCGGTCGCGCGGTGCGATCCGCCGTCCAGATCCCATCGGTGGTCGCACTGCAGGCGCTCGCAAGCACCTCCAGGTAGTTCGCCGGATACTCGTAGTCGGGATGGATACAGGCGATCGGTTGCTCGCCGATCTCGACGGCGAGGCTATGCAGCTCGCCCTCGCGCTCGGCCGCGTGCAGGACGAGCTGCTTGGCCTGGTAGGTGAACCGCTCGAACGTCTTGCGCAACGCCGCTTGCTGACCGGCGTCCGAGTAGAACCCCAGGACCACGACGGTCATCGGCCGCCTCGGAACAGCGCGAGCTCGCGCGCGGTCGTGTGCTCGGGGGCCCGATCTCGTCGCACGCGTCCCGCCGCGCGCTCGGACATCCGTTGGAAGCGCGCAGGGTCAAGGTAGAGCGCTTCGATCGCGGACGCGAGGGCGCGCGCGTCCTCGGGTGGAGCGAGAAAGCCGCAGTCCTCGTCGACGAACTCGGGGACGGCCGCGGTCCGCGTGGTCACTGGCACCAGCCCCGAGGCCATCGCCTCGTCGCGCGACACGCCCTGCGAGTCCCACCGGGTCGGGCACAGGAACACGCCGTGGCTGCGATGCAGGTCGGCGATCTCGTCCTGGCGCACGAACCGGCGCTCGAGCAACACGTTCCGGAAGCCGCGCAGCGGCGCCACCGTCTCGTCGAACAGCTGGCCGTCGCCGACGATGTGGAAGTCGAGCTCGCCGAACCAGGGACGCGTGGAGAGCTCGAGGATCGCCTGGACCGATAGGTCGTTTGCGTATTGCCGCGACGCGAACGGCCGGATCGACAGGATCTTGGTGCGCTGCGCCGCCGGCTTCGGCTCGTACCGGAACAGCTCGGTGTCGATGACGTTGTGGATCACCGCGTGTTGGTGCGCGGGGAGGGTGATCTCGTAGTCCTCTTCGATCTCGCGCGCGAACGTCCGCGACACGGTGATGACCTGGACGTTCGGATGCAGCGGTCG
This sequence comes from Deltaproteobacteria bacterium, assembly GCA_031385555.1. Classification (GTDB taxonomy): domain Bacteria; phylum Myxococcota_A; class Polyangia; order Haliangiales; family Haliangiaceae; genus JABFXX01. Next base: position 25,592 of record JANNBP010000286.1, read on the forward strand.
CAGCACACCGTTCCACAGCTCGGTGCGCGATTTGCTCGAGGCCTTCGCCGACGTCAGCTCCTCGGACGTCGTGTGGTTGTAGCTGCGGCGGTGCCACGGGTGGATCTCGGCCCCGTGGATCCAGACGAACACGCGAAGCTCGGCAAGCCGCGGCTGCAACTGCCGCCAGATCTCGTCGTCGAGGAAGTGCACGAGGACAGTGTCGTAGGGGTTCGCCGCGAGCATGCGCCGCAGGATCTCGCCGCGACCGGAGACGACATCGACGCCCTCGAACGCGTGATAGGTCAGCGGCTCGTGGGGACGGTGACAGAACACGTCGACCTCGACGCCGGCGCGGCGGTAGTCGAGCACGCGCCGGTGCACGAACGCGTTGCGGTACAGCATGTCCACCGCGGGATAGCCGTTGGTGACGAGCAGGATCCGCGAGCGCCCGATGATCCGGGGTGGATCGTTGGAGGTGAGCTTGCCCAGCACGAGCCGCCGCACGATCGCAGAGCCCGGTCCGACCGCGACGACCCCGACGCGAACGTACGCGGTGCCCGCGGGTAGCTCGAGCTCGTGGAGCGCGGAGGCAGAGCGAAAGGCCTCGCCGATCTTCGCGCGCACGTGATCGATGAACTGGAACGCGATCTCGACCTGCAGACCCGCGGTGACCTCGAGCTGAAACCTCGCGACATCGAAGCCGAGCTCGGAGACCGGGAGCTGGCCGAGCTGGACCAGCTGCTGGCGAGCGCCGGTGCCGAGCTGCGAGTCGATCGCCATCCCATCCGCGGAGTGCGAGACGAAGAGATCCTGGTCGCGCCCCGCCTCGAACATGCGCTCGAAATCGTCGGGACCGAGGGCGCGCTCGCCTGGATCGATCGGAGCTCGCTCGAGCTTGTCGGCATGGTCGAGCACGGTCGCGAGGGGCACGCCGGCGTTGATGATCGGGGCCTCGCCGAGATCGATCGCCAACGCATCGTCGATCTCCGCGGCACCCACGAGCTCTCCGAGCGTGATGGCGCCGAGCCGATCACGCCGGAGGATCGCCGACCTGCGCGACACGGTTTGTCCGGTGCGATACGACGCGCCTCCACCGATCACGGGACCATCGTAATAGCGAGTTGCGAGGGCGAGGTCTTCGAGGTGGTGCTCGCCGTAGCGATCGTCGACGAACGGCGCGACGAGCTCGTCTGGAGCGACCAGCTCCGCGACCGACAGATGCGCGGTCTCGGTGGTCACCTCGATCAGCCGCTTGTGAGGATAACGCTGGCGTGCGAACGCGGTCGCGTTACCGATCACCGCGATCGTCGGGAGCAAGCGCGGTGGCGTGACCTCGTCGAACACCTTGGTGACGACGTACGCGAGTCGGTCCTGGTACGTGTGCTCGGCGAGCACCTTGCGCAACGCCTGTCGCCGCAGCGCGCGACCACCATCGCGCTCGATCTCGGCGAGCCGGGCCGCGAGATCCGCCGGGTCGTCCCCCAGGATCACGAGATCGCCGAGCAGGACGCGGATGCCCTTCGCGTAGTTGCTCACGGTCAACGTGTTCGAGGCGAGCAGCTCGAACACGCGGCGCGCGAACATCGACTGCGAGGTCTTGATCGAGTTGATATTGATCGCGTAGCGGTAGCCCTTGTAGGCGCGATCGATCTCGGAGATCGGGAGAGTGCCGACGATGTAGTCGCGGTACGACGCGGGAAACTGATAGTCAGCGTCGGTCTTGCCATGGTTGCGGTCGAAGATCTCGACCGGCCCGTGCTTGAGGAGCTCGAGCAGGATCCGCAGGAAGTCACGCTGCCGCTCGGGATACCGCGTGTAGTACGCGCCGGCGAAGCTCGACGCCGCTTTGCGCTCGAACGTCTCGATCGGGTTGTGCTGGCGCGGCTGACACGCGAACGGCAGCAGATGGACGCGATCGTGGCCGAGCAGATCGCGATAGCGATGGAGGCAGTCGAAGTCGGTGGTGAACACCACGTCGAACAGCGCGGCCGTGTTGAGGAAGGTGCCGAAGTGAACCGGATCCTCCTTGTTCCAGAACGCGGTCGGGATGCCAACAGCGCGGCAATGCTCGACGACTGCGCGGACCTCGGGGGCGACCTGTCCGAGCTTGCGATCCCACGAGTTGCCGGCGCCGTGCCACGCCGACTCGACGAACAACAGATGTGGCGGCGATGCGAGCTGCGTCTTCCAGGTGGCTGCGTGGAGCGCGATCAGCTCGCACTCGGGAGCCAGCGAATGGTGGGTGAGCTCGTCGAAGATGCCGGCGATGCGCAGGCGTTTGAGGTCGGCGCCGTTCGCGATCGCGAAGGGAGCCTGGAACCGCACAGCGGGTCGCGGTGGCGGGCGACGAGGTGCGGTCTCGCGAGCCTGGCGTCGCGAGAACTTCTTGACGATGCGGCGCAGCGGAGTCTCTCCGCGCTGTGCGCGCCGGCCACTCGCATCTTGCTGGAGCCCCCACAGCGCGCGCGGCAGCTCGAGCGCCTTGCCGACCGACTTCGTGTGGATCAGGATGTGGCCGAGTCGGAACGACAGCGTGCTCCTGACCTTGTCGGCCTGGAGCTGCGCGAGGCGAACCTTGTGGTCGAGGGCTTCCTTGGCCGCGGTCGCCTCGGTGCTGCGCCGATCGGCCTCGAGCATCTCGAGCCCGCGCCGGCGCAGGCCGCGATCGACCTCGCGCTTCTGCACGAGTGCCTGTTGCTCCAGCTCGCGCGCCTCGTACACGGCGCGCTCCAGCAGCTCGGTGAGCTCCGGCTCGGCGATGGTCTCGCTCACCTCCGGCCGCGCCCGTCCGACGATCCCGACACCATCGTCGAGCATGCGCAGCTTGGTGATCTCGAAGTAGCGCGCGAGCTGTCGCAGGTCGTCCGCGAGGCCGGCTGCACGCCGCTCCGAGCCGTGGACATAGATCAAGCGTTCCGTCGCCGGCGCCCGTTTGCGCGCGGCCTCGAGCGTCTTGCTGTCGAGTCCGAATACCAGCGGATCGTCGATCATGAGCGGAGCCGGATCGTCATTAACACACAGATTGGTTCATAGTCCCTCCGCGGTGAGCCAGCTGGTTCTGTTCTTCGCCCTGCAGCTGCTCGGCTCGTGGGTATGCATCGCGGTGGGCCCGGCCCGCGAGCCGGTGCTGGGTATGGCGCTCGGCTTCCTGATCGGCCTCGCGGTCGCGGTGTTCCTGTCGATTCCGTTGCTGCTGCTCGGCGCGTTCACCAGCACCACGGTGAGCGCGATGCTGCTCGTCGCGTTCGCTGCAGCGGTCGGGTTAGCGGCTCGGCGAGGGCGCGCGACGCTCGCGCTCGCGGTGCGCACCCTGATCTGGGCGATGGCGTTCGTCGCGCTGTGCGTGCCGTTCTGCCACTGGGACGTCTCGGCGATGACCTACGACTCGCAGGTCTTCGTCGACTACGCGATCGCGCTTCAGGAGATGGAGGGGTTGCCGCTCGACACCCTGACCCACCTGCACGCGTGGGGCTCGTTCCAGATCATCGCGCACGCCCTCGCGATCATCACCGGCGAGAGTCACCTCTACGCGCTCGCTCCCGCGTTCTCGATCTCGCTGGTCGCGACGTTCGCCGTTGCACTGCATCGCGGGCTCGACGAGCTCGTCGTGCCCGCGCGTCGCCGCACCCTGGTGGTGATCCTGGTGCTCGCGGCGCTGCTCGCGATCCCGCTCGTCCGCTTGCACGTGGTCTACATCCACGCGAACTGGGCGGCGGGCGGCTACCTGTTCGTCTACGTGGTGCTGTTCTGGTTCGCCGACCTCAAGGACGATCCCTCGTATCTCTTACTCGCGTTCCTCGGCTTGCTCGCGTTCTCGTTCGCCCGCGTCGAGAGTCCAATGTTCGTCGCACCGTTCCTCGTGCTGACGCTGTCGCAGACGCGCTTGAGGCGAGCGCAGGTGGTGGGGCCGTACCTGGCGTTCACGCTGGTGCTCGCAGCATGGCTCGCGCTGATGGCCGCGGTCGTCCCCGACGACTCGATCTACCTGACGCCGGGACGCAGCCTGCTGATGGCCGCTACCATCACCCTGATCTTCCCCGCCTTCCTCGCGCGCGACACCGCGATCGGCAAGTGGCTCGTCCCGTTCGTGCCACGGCTCGCCGCGGCCCTGCTCGTGCTCGTGCTCGTGCTCGGCGCCGTGCTGCGGTTCGACGAGTTCTCGACGATGTTTCTGATCTGGCAGCGCGATCTCTGGCTGGGTTCGTTCTGGGGCCACGTGCTCTGGCCGACGTTCGCCGTGCTCGCCGTGCTGTCGCGGTGGGTCGAGGCGCCGCCGTTCTCGCGCCCGCTGCGCTACGGCATCGCGCTGTTCTTCGGCCTGATCGTGCTGTTGACGATCCTCGCCGACGAATACGGCAGCGGCCGCTACGGCAGCCTGACGCGCGTCACCCTGCAGATCGTCCCGCTGATCTGGTTCTACCTCGCGATCACGTTCGCGCCGGCGTGGTCGCGGCTAACCGACGCGAAGGCGAGCGAACCGATTCGTTAGGTGCTGGTCGACCGCTTCGACCCTCAGCCCTGCGTCCTTCGCGAGCCGCTCGATCCCCGCATCGTCGAAGGTGAACAGCGCGCTCGGGTGCTCTGAGTTGAGATCCGCCTCGGCGGTTCGCCGGCGCGCCCCGTCGACGGTTTTCGGGTCGCTGAAGAAGTCTGCGATGATCAACCCGCCGTCGCGCACTAGGTCGCGCAGGAAGCGGAGGAGCCACAAGCTGTCTTCGTAGTTGTGGTGGATGAAGAAGTGGCGACCGACGGCGATGTCGACGGACTTCGCGAGCGTCTTCAGTCCCTCGGGATCGTAGAGATGGAAGTAGCTGCACTTCTTCGGCGAGGTCAGCCTCGCGATCGACAGCGCGAACTTCGAGACGTCGATCCCGGTGTAGCTCTTCGCGAACCGGCCCGACAGCCGACCGAACACGCCGGGACCGCAACCGATCTCGAGCACGTCCTTGTCGACGAGATCCGCGCCCTGCGCCCAGACGGCACCCTTGATGTCCTTGATGAACGTCGCCGAGAACACGTCCTTCGCCGGCATCTTGGAGAGCGCGGCCGGGCCGATCTGCAGCGCGTAGTTGTCGCTGCTCATATCGTAGAAGTAGAACCAGTAGTCCTTCCCCGCCGAGAAGTACCGCATCCACTCTTTGTCCCAGCGGTGGGTCTGTTCGGCAGCCTGACTCTGGAACGTGGTCGACAGCACGTGGGCGAGGCCGTCGAGTTGCGAGCTCATGGGCCCGTCCATACCACGCGTCAGAACTGAAAGTAGATGAACGGTTTGGAGATCCGCGGATACAACAACGCGATCGTCATCAGCACGATCACCACGCCCGCGATCGCGAGCAGCACCACCCACCACGTGCGCCACGATCGCGGACCGCGCTGCGGCTCCTCGGCCGGACGTGCCGCGAACGCGAGCGGCTTGAGCCACGTATCGACGACGAGGGGCACGAGGAAGACCAGCGTCCACAGCCAGTCGCGCACGCGCAGCTCCTTCGGCCAGTTGCGGTGCCAGAACATCCGGTCGAGGATCTCTGCGGCGGTCCCGAAGTCCTGCGCGCGGAACGGTACCCACGCGATCAGCACGAGGAGCTGCGTCAACAACCACGCTCCGGCGAGCGTGATCGGTTGCAGGGCTCGCGGGGTTGGCCCGCGCGTCTCGCGCCACTCGGTGAACAGCTTGTCGACGACGAGATAGATCCCGTGCAGCGCGCCCCACGCGATGAACGTCCACGCAGCACCGTGCCACAGCCCACCGAGCAACATCGTCGCCATCAAGTTGAAGTACATCCGCACGCGACCACGGCGATTGCCGCCGAGGGAGATGTAGAGGTAGTCGCGCAACCACGACGACAGCGAGATGTGCCAGCGGCGCCAGAACTCGGTGATGGTCTTCGAGGCGTACGGGAAGTTGAAGTTCTGCGGCAGCCGGTAACCGAGCATCAGGCCGCAGCCGATCGCCATGTTCGAGTAACCCGCGAAGTCGAAGTAGATCTGGGCGTAGTAGCCGAGCATCCCGCGCCATGCGCCGGGCGTATCGATCGCCTTCGCCGCGAACAGCTCGTCGGCGATCGGTGCGAGGTGATCGCCGAGCAGCGCCTTGTAGACGAAGCCGAGCAGGTAGAGCCGGAAGCCCGCCCAGAACATCTGCGCATCGAACCGGTGCAGGACCCCGACCTGATCCATGAACTCGTTGGCACGGACGATCGGTCCGGCGACGAGCTGCGGGAAGAACGTGATGTAGAACGCGACGTCCTCGAACGTGTACGTCTCCTTGACGCGCCCGCGATGGACGTCGAGGGCGTAGCTCAGCGCGTGGAACGTGAAGAAGCTGATGCCGACCGGTAGGCCGATGCTGGGGAAGTGCACCGTCATCCCGAAAGCGCCGGCGATGCCGTCGAGGATCTGGCCGGCGAACACCGCGTACTTGAAGAAGCCGAGCAGCAGCAAGTTGAAGACGACGGTGCAGATGATCACCCGTCGCTTGATCGACGGATATCGTCTGCCGAGCTGCGCACTGCCCCACGCCGACAAGATCGAGGCGAGCAGGAGACCGAGAAAGCGATAGTCCCAGTAGCCGTAGAAGAAGAAGCTGGCGACGAGGATGAAGCGCTGGCGCTGGTTCACCGTCCTGCACGCCCAGGTCGCACCGAGGCAGAACAGGAAGAACAGCTGGAAGATGCCGTCACCGTTTCGATGGAGCCGCT
>JANNBP010000214.1:0-47117 GCA_031385555.1 Deltaproteobacteria bacterium
ACTCGCGCAGGCGGCGCAGCGCCCAGCCGACCAGCGCCGGGTCCCGCGTCCAGCTTCCGACGCATGCAGGGCACCCGTGCTCGCAACTGCATCCGGAGACGAGATCGATCGCTCGCGGGAGAATCTCGTGGAGCTCGTCGTACGCCATCGCCGCGAAACCCAGGCCCTGCGGGTAGCTATCGTAGAGCACGAGTGCCGTTGCGCTCTGGCCCGTCTCCTCGTCGGTGAAATGAAAGCTCGAGCCGCAGAGATCTGTCCGCTCGGCCATGGTGGCGAGGCGTGCAGATGCGCCGAGCGCGTGCACCATGCCGGCCAGCGCATCTTCACGCGCGCTTCCCAGCGTCGCGAGCACGGGCTCGGGAACGACGATCCACGCCGCCTCGGTGTCGAGCGAGAGACGCAAGTGCTCGTGGAGTGCCTCGTAGCCGAGGTTCTGGTGGTTGTGGAACTCCAGCATCTTGTAGCCGACGACCACGTCGTCGACGCGGACATCGCCGAAGCGCGCGCGGGTCTCGCCGATCGCCCGTGACTGCTGCGTCAGCAGGACGTCGATCGCGGTGCGCACGTCGGGCTGGGTGTAGAAGTTCTGGTCGACGTCGATGACGGTGGCGACGTGCTGCACCAGATCGAGCGCCTCGACCTGGTACTGAACGCCGTCGTGCAGGTAGATCGCGCGCGGGTGCGCCTCGCGATACACCTGGGGACGACTCATCTCGGTGATCGTGGTGCCGGTGTTCCGGTCGACGATCTTGAACCGATCGTTGTGAACCGTGCGAAGGCTGAATTCGCCGGCCGGGAACGCGCCGCCGGTCCAGTGCCAGCTCCCCAGGACGTCTCGCAACTCGCCAGCGCGTGCGAGGACGGCCACGATCTCGCCGAGGTCGTTGAACACGGTCGCGTCGTCGAGGGACAGTGGCAGCTCGGCCGCCGCGGCGCGCGTGTGTGCGAGCTGGATCGCGAGGTTGTCGCGGTCGACGACGGCTCGCTCGCTGGGCTGACCGACCAGCCAATCGGGGTTGGCGCCGATGAACTGATCGGTGGGTGACACCGCGAGCACGATGATGCCGTGCGCGACGTGCTCTCGTCGTCCGGCGCGCCCGAGCTGCTGCCAGAAGCTGGCGCGCGTCCCGGGGAATCCACCCTGCACGACGACCTCGAGCGCGCCGATGTCGATGCCCAGCTCGAGCGCGTTCGTCGACACCACGGCCCGCAGACTCCCGTCGACCAACGCGCGCTCGACGGCGCGGCGCTCCTCGGGCAGGTAGCCACCTCGGTAGCCCGCGAGCAGATGCGTCTCGTCGTGGCCCGCGACGTCGCGCAGGCGATCGCGCGATTCCTTGAGCACGATCTCGGTCTCCTTGCGGCTGCGGCAGAACGCGATGGTGCGATGGCCGGCCACCACCAGGTGAGGCAGGAGCTCCGCGAGCTCGGCGGTCACCGGCCTGCGCATGCCGCGCTCCGCGAGCGGAGGTTGCCAGAAGTGGATCTGCTTGCCCGCGGACGGCGAGCCATCTCGTTCGACGAGGCGGAACGGCCCGTGGCACAGCGTCTCTGCGTGTGCACGGGCGTTGGCGATGGTCGCCGAGCTACACAGGAACTGCGGCCTGCTGCCGTGATGCGCGCACACGCGAAGCAGCCGTCGCATGAGGTTTGCGACGTGCGCGCCAAACGCACCGCGATACGAGTGGAGCTCGTCGATCACGATGTAGCGCACGTTGCGGAACAGATGCGCGAACCCGCGCCGCCCGTGATTGGGCAGCAGCGCGCTGTGCAGCATGTCGGGGTTGGTGAGGACGAGGTTGGCGCGATCTCGAATCCTCGCGCGATCGGCGGGCGGGGTGTCGCCGTCGTACACGCCCGCGATCAACTGCGGCGCGCCGCGATCACTGCGGGTGAGGATGTGATCGACGAGCTCGAGCACGCCGCGCAGCTGATCCTGCGCGAGGGCCTTGGTGGGAAACAACATCAGGGTGCGCGCCGACGGATCTTCGAGCGAGCGCTGCAGCACGGGAAGCAAGTAGGCGAGGGACTTGCCGCTCGCGGTGCCAGTCGTCACGACGACGTTTTCGCCGGCCTGCGCCGCGGTGAACGCTTCGGCCTGATGACAGTAGAGCTGCTCGATGCCTCGCCCGATCAGCCCCTCGCGGAGGGCAGGATGGAGACCCGGTGGGAGGGGCGCGAACGTGGCCGGGCGCGGAGCGATCGAGCGAGTCGCGATCACGCGTCCGGGAAAGCGGGACAGATCGAGTTCCATCGGGCAGCCTCCAGTGGGCTGCACACACTATCAGTACCTGCTCGGATGTCCAGATTTCGGAGTCAGGGATCTCAGTTAGTTAGCACGTTCCACGACGACAGCGTTCGCTGGTGCGCACAGGCGCAACGTGCGAGCCGGTCGGGCCGCGTCGGGGAGGTGCGGAGCGTCGGCGACCACTTCTTCGCGCGCGATCACGAAGTCCCCACAGGCCCTCGCTCCGGTGGGCTTCTTGACGTCGGCATCCGTGGCGAGCGTGGCCACGACGTGGTCGCCGGTCTCCGAGGTCAGCTGGGTGCGTGCCTCGAGGTAGTAGCGATCGCCGCTCAGCTTGAGCGGTGTCGCGGCGGCATCGACGGCGCCGACGTTGTGGTTGAGCGAGACGTTGAGGTGAACGCGGTCGGTGGGCGCAGACACGGTGGCCGTCATGCACCGCGTGGCGATCGGGAACAGCATGCGATCGCCGCGCTTCGTGGCCGTGCTGGCGACCCACGGTCCGAGCGAGAACGTCGCGTCCCCGAGCATCACGACGGTGTTTTCGTCGAGCAGCGCGGTGCGTTTGGTGGGTCTGGCGATCGCCGCGATGCTGTGAGGTTGGTAGGTGAGGCCGATGCTGCCGGCGGGGACGGCGAGGGGAGCGACGGCCGCATGAAACGCGACCTTGTTCGCGACCACCGCGACGCCGGCCTGGAGCGCGACGCTCGAACCGTTGTTGAACGCCGCGGAGAACGGCTTCGTGAGGACCGGGGCGAGGTCGCGGCGCTGGACGAACAGGCGCAGGGACGCGAGCGAGCCGGGCCTGACGACACGCCACCAGGCACACTCGATGCCGTCGGTCGGCTCGACCTCGACGAGGTCCCCGGTCGTGCTCACCACACGCATCGGAACGACGTGGCCGACGTCCTGGTCGCGCCCGTGATCGAGCTTGGCGAGCCGAATGCTCGGCCCCGTCGTGGTGGCGTCGAGATACATCGGTGCATCGACCCAGACGAGCACGTTGCCGGTGAGCTTGTCGGCGAGCGCGTCGTTGCCGATCGCGACGACGGCCACGGTGAACAGCGCGATGGACGGCCTCATGCGAGGCAGCGTCTCACGACAACGTCATCCGCGCGGTCGGCCTCGACGCGCTGTACTGCCGGCTAGCGCGACCTCGCGGCGCACTCGCGGAGTTCGACGCTTGATCTCGCGGCGGTGAACCTACGGGGCCCGGTCCTGTTCGTCTCTGGCGGCGTGGGAAGTCTGACCAGTAGAATGCAGCGAGCCATGGCGACGCTCCGGCGACTCTGGGACGAACGGGTCTACCCGCACCTGCTGGATCGCGTGTGCGGGACCGACGCCATCTGGGTCGAGCGCCGCCGCTGCATCGCGGGGGCGACGGGGCAGGTGCTCGAGGTCGGCGTCGGCTCGGGCCTGAACCTGCCGCTGTTCGACCCGTCGTCGGTGACGATGGTGGTCGGCGTCGATCCATCCGCTCGGCTGCTCGCACGCGCTGCGGACCGAGCATCCGCGGTTCCCGTCGAGCTTCGTGAAGGGGTCGCGGAGGATCTTCCATTCGACGCGGCGCGCTTCGATACCGTGGTCTTCACGTACACCTTGTGCAGCGTCGATGATCCGGTGAAGGCGTTGCGCGAAGCGCGTCGCATGCTGCGCCCGGGCGGTCGGGTGGTGTTCGTGGAGCACGGACGATCGATCGACCCACGGGTTGCTCGCTGGCAGCGCCGGCTCACGCCGCTGTGGCGCACGGTCTCCGGCAACTGCCATCTCGATCGAGATGTCGCGCACGCGATCGAAGCGGCCGGGTTGATCCTCCGAGAGCTCGGCGGATATCAGGATCATCACCGACCGGGGTTGCTGTCGCAGGCGTACGTCGGGTTTGCTACCAGGGAGTGATTCGCGCTGTTCCCAGCCTCGCAGCGCACCGCTGGATCGTTCTGGGCGTGAGGAACGCGAGGAACGCCGCGAGCTACGGGCGACTCGGATAGGAGCCAGGGAACGGCGGGCAGTATTCGCTGCTGGGGCCGCGCGCAGGGGCGATGTGCCGACGCCAAATCCGCAGCCGACACGATCGGTGAGAAGCTGCGCGAGATGACTGCACTCGAACGGATCGCCTCGATCGGCTCAATCACCTCGCAGACGGCGTCGCTCACGATCGTGGTGTTCGACGCTGCTTCGGCGGCGGACTGGATCCCGACGAAGGCGGCCGCCACGAAGGCGCAGTTCACCGGGCATCCGGCCGAGGTGATGCGTGGGCTCGCGAAGGGCGAGGAGGCTGCGGCGATCGATGTGGGCGCGAGCGCCGGGTTCGCGTTCGAGCTCGAGGGCAAGTCCGGGAAGCTCGACGCCTATCGCGCGGCGACGGCAGCGCTCGTGTTCGTCGCGCCACCGCGCGGGTGGTGGCTCGAGCGCCACCCGGACGCTGCGGAGACGATCGACGCGCTGATCGCGCAGGCGATCTCGGGTGACGACGACGCGAGCGAGCTGGGCGAGATCGAGCTGACCTCGGGAAAGCTGGCGGCGGTGTATCTGTGGTTGAAGAAGGTAGGTGCCGCACGCGAGCTGGCGACGACGATCCCGAGCAACGGCGCGGCTTCATTCGGCGACGGCTACGGTGATGGCAACGGCGGCCTGGTCGTGGACCTCGGGCCGGGACGCTATCGACTCGCGCGCCACGAGCTCGCGACGCCGTGGGACGACGAAACACTCGTCGCGGTCGCGTTCACCGCTGTCTAGCTCCCGTGCCGCGGCGCGATGGTGCGTGGTGGGAGGCACAACGCGGACAGTCACCCGAGGTCTGGAGCCAGCGTTGCCGTACTTGGTCAGCGGCAGAACGGCAGGCCCGCGACGATCAGGTCGCGCGCCGCTGCCGCCACCAACGGTCTCGCGAAGTAGTAGCCCTGCGCGCGCTCGCATTCGAGCAGCCGCACCCGCTCGAGGTGTGCGGCCGTCTCGACGCCTTCGGCGGTCACCTGGATCCCCAGCGTGTGGGCGAGTGACACGATCGCGCGCAGGATCTCCGGCCGCTCGTCCGGACTGCCAATTCGTTGCACGAACGAACGGTCGACCTTGAGCTCCGCGACCGGGAACTCGTGGAGGTAACTCAGCGAGGAATACCCGGTGCCGAAATCATCGAGACTGATCGCGATGCCGAGATCGCGAATGCGCGACAGCGTCTGTCTCGCGGTGGTGAGGCAGGCCATCATCGCGCTCTCGGTGATCTCGAGCTTGACCTGGTGCGGTTCGATTCCGGACTCCTTGATCGCGCGCTCGATCTCGCCGCACAGATCCGACTGCGCGAGCTGCTGCGTCGACAGATTGACGCTCATCTGGAGGTCGGGTTGTCCCCACGCGCCGAGCTGCTTGCACGCGGACGCAAACACCCACTGCCCGATCTGCCGGATCAGGCCGGTCTCCTCGGCGATCGGAACGAGTGTGCTCGGAGGCACGAGCCCGTGCTGCGGATGATCCCAGCGCACGAGCGCCTCGAACCCGGCGATCGCTCCACCCTCGAGCGCGATGATCGGCTGGTAGTGCAGCACGAGCTCGTCGCGTTCGATCGCGCGGAATAGATCTGCCTCGAGCGCGAGCTGCGCAGTGACCGTGGCATGCATGTCGACATCGAACACCTGGTAGCGCGCCCGGCCGGCTTCCTTGGCGCGATACATCGCGGCGTCGGCGTCGCGGAGCAGCTCGTCGCCGCGGTGGTAGGAGCCGTCCATCATGACGAGGCCAATGCTCGCGCTGACGAAGAGCTCCTTGCCCTCGACCGCGAACGAGGTCACTAGCTCGTGGTGGATTCGCTCCGCGAGTCGCGTCGCGTCCCGGAGATCGGTGATGCCATCGAGCAAGACCGCGAACTCGTCGCCTCCGAGTCGCGCAGCCGTGTCCACCTCTCGCAAGCAGCTCTGGAGACGCCGAGCGAAGCTCGAGAGGAGCTGATCGCCGGCGCGATGACCGAGGCTGTCGTTGACCGACTTGAAGCGATCGAGGTCGATCATCATGACCGCGAAGCTGCGCGCTCCTCGGCGTCGCCACTGCGCGATCGCGCGATTGAGGTACTCCATCAGGAGTGCTCGATTCGGAAGGCCGGTGAGGCCATCGTGGTGCGCTTGATCGAACAGGCGCTGCTGCGCGGTCTTGCGCTCGATGATCTCGCGTTCGAGCGCCTCGTTGGCAGCCACGAGCTCGGCCGTGCGCTCCTCGACGCGGCGCTCGAGGTCGGCTTGCGCTGCCTTGAGGGCGAGCTCGTTCTGTCGCAGATGCACGAAGACCGACACCTTGGATCGCAGTGCGTCCGCGTTGAAGGGCTTCAGGAGATAGTCGACCGCGCCCGCCGAGTAGCTGCGCAACACGTGGTCCTCATCGGGGTATCCGCTCAGGAAGATGATCGGAATGTGCCGCGAGCGCTCGCGTTGTCGGAGCAGCGCGATCGTTTCGAACCCGTCGAGTCCGGGCATCTTGACATCGATGAGGATCACCGCGAATTCCTCGTCGAGGACGGCGCGCAACGCATCGTCGCCGGACGACACACTCACGAGGCGCTGACCGAGTGGCTCGAGGCTCGCCTCGAGTGCGCACAGGTTTTCCGACCGATCATCGACGAGTAGGATGCTGACGGTGGGCAGATCCCGAGAAGTCTCCACGTGGTCCAGCATTACAAGATGGAGGCCGCTGGCAGAATCGGTGCGCGGCGATGCACGTCCGTGAAAGGAGTGTTCGTCGACGGGAGGTTGCGCGAGCGGCGCGGCCTACACCACGTTCATTGCCGCCGAGCCGCGTCGCCCCTTCGAGCGCACGGGCACTGCCGAAAGCGGCGACATGTGTGATCAGCTCGACCCGACTCGCGAAACTAGTCGCCGCGGGACGAGTGCATCCGGTCGAGCTGCCGCCGCAGATGACGGGTCTCCTTCGTGTCGCCCCACTTGCGCTCCCACTTGTCGAGCCGCGAGCGCGCACCCCGGAACTTGTGCTCGTAGAGAGCTTCCACGATGTCGTTCCAGTCGTCGTCGGCGTCGCGACTGTTCAGCGGCGGCGGGAACACTCGGAGCTCACCGGGTGGCGGCAACTCGAGCTCGTCGGTGGCGTCTTCCGGCGAGTGGCTCGGGGCGTCCGAGATCGTTGCATCACCCGACGACCCTGAACCTGACGCCGCAGCACCTGACGCCGCAGCACCTGGGGCTGCCGAACCCGGCGCCGCCGAACCCGGCGCTGCCGAACCCGGCGCTGCCGAACCCGACCCAGAACCTGGCTGTGCGATGGCACCACTCCCTGCCGAGTGGGAGCGGAGCGTCGATGCGAGAACGACAACCACAACGAGCGCGAGCGCCAGGCCGATCCACAATGGCGCACGCGACTTCCTGGTGATGACCGGGATGCCCGGCAACGAGTCCGCGACGAACTGCGTCGATCGTTGCGGAAGCGGTGTGGGTGCGCGCCGCGTGGGGGTCGGGGTCGGCACACGCGGGACACCTGGACCCTTCAGCGTCCCGTCGTTGTCGGGCACGAACTGAGTCTCGAGCGCAGGCGCTGCGTTCGCCATCGTCGATCCGCCGGCGAGAGCCTGAGCCAGCTCGGCCGCGGTCGGCCGTCGTTCGGGTTCGATCGCGACCGCGCGGTCGATGATCGCGACGAGCTCGGCTGGGAGCTGAGGAGCGAGCTCGCGGATCGAGGGTAGTGGTGCGAGCAACCCGCGGCGCGTTCCGTCGGCGCGTGGCCACCTTCCGCACGCTCCATAGTAGAGCGTCGCACCGAGCCCGAACACGTCCCCGGCGGTGGTCGTCTGTCCGCGTACGAGGGCCTCCGGTGGTGCGTAGGCCGGCGACCCCACGAACTGCCCCGTCATCGTCAGCTCGGACTCCGGCACGTGGGCGACTCCGAAATCCGCGAGCTTCCACACACCATCGCCCGCGACGAGGATGTTGCCCGGTTTGACGTCGCGATGGACGATGCCTGCGGTGTGCGCCGTCGCGAGCGCACGCGCGATCTGAATCCCGAGCGCGCGCAGCTCGTGCACGGGCAGCGGTCCGGCGTCGAACCGCTCACGCAACGAGGGACCTGCGACCCGTTCCATCACGAGGTACGGCGGGTCAGCAGCGAGGTCGATGTCGTAGACTTGGACGATGCCCGGGTGATTGAGGGTCGCGATGGCGCGCGCTTCGATCCGGAACCGCTCGTCGAGGATGCGTGCCGCGAGCCCGCTCGCGCCACCGCGCAACGTCTTGACCGCCACCGGGCGCCCTAGCACGTCGTCGACAGCGGCGTACACGTCTCCCATCGCTCCACTACCGAGCTTCCCGGTGACCGTATACCGGCCGAAGCGTTGCGCTTCGCTCACACCAACGATGCTAGCAGGTCTGATACGCTCACCGCAGATGGGCTGGCTCTCCGGTCTGTTGCGTGGTGGCGCCGACGAGCTTGGTTGGGACGATCTGATCCGACGCGTCGTCGATGAGATCGCGCGCATGAAGCGGTTCGGTGCCAGAGGTGAGCTCGTGTTCCCGATGGAGGTGGTTGTCCGGATCACCGTTGGCGAAGGCAGCGTCGCCACGGTGCAGGAGCTGGTGGATCGACCCGAGCTCGATCGCGAGGTCGGCGCCGCGCTGTCGAACCGCTGCGACGTGACGATCGCTCGACTTCCGCATCGCGAGTACCAGGTGTCCGCCGCCGATCGCACGACCGTCAGCGCGAGCGAGGGGTCGCCCCGTGCGTGGCGGATCGCGGTCGACGGCGGCGACCGCGCCGGCACGAGGTTGGAGTTGCCGGCGGGCTGGACCGAGGCAGCCTTCGGTAGGGGCGAGTGGCATGGTGCGGACCAGCACGCACGCAACGATCTGATCGTCTGCGAGCACACCGAGTTCGTCAGTCGCCGGGCCGGCCGGTTGTATCGCGCTGGTCACGTGGTCGAGGTCGCATCCCTCGATCAAGGCGATCAGCTAATCGTCAAGCGCTCGACCGGCGAGACCGTGCGACCGGCACGCACGGCGCGCGGTCGTGCCGCGATCCGCCCGGGCGACATGGTCGAGCTCACCGACGGACGCTCGGGCGTGGTCCGTCTCCTGGTCGAGCGCGGGTGACATGGCGCCGATCCGGAAGCACAGCGTCGATCAGTTCGAGGTCGACTTCGCGGCCCTCGCGAAGACCAAACGCGGCGATCCGGTACAGGTCGATCCGTTTCTGATCGGGCGTGCGATCGCGCTCGTGATGCGCGAGTGTGTGGTGCGATCGGCGGCCGGCAAGCCGATCCTGTGGAACGAGTACCGGATGATCCTCGCGCGCCAGGACTTCGAGCTGGTGCGCTCGCTACAGGGGCCGCTCGAGCGCGATCTGCAGGAAGTGCTCGCGCAGGAAGCTGCCGCACGTCGGGCCGAGCTGGTGGGGGCGTTGCGCGTCACCGTCGTGTTCGACGAAGGCGGCGAGTTGCCGGCCGGTGCCGGCGTCGTGCGCGTCGCGTTCGTGCCGACCGACCGGTTGGTGCAGCCCCGCGCCGGGGAGATGACGGTGCGGTTCGACAGCTTCGTGATCGCGGGCGAGATCGTGGGCGAGATCGTGGGCAAGCCGAACCCCCACGACACGGTGTTCGTCGACGATTCGTCCACCGGCGATCGAATCCGACTGTGGTGGCAGGGCGGCGAGGCGGTGCTGTCGATCGGTACCACGGCGATCGTCGGTCGCCCTCATGCCGACGCGCCGGCGAACTTCGTCGCGCTCACCGGGGCGGGTGCGAAGGTCAACAAGCAGCACGTGTGGATCGCGCTCGGCCCGAACAGCGTCCGGATCGGCCGCTACGCGACCGCGAACCCCGTCCACATCAACGGGCAGGCGGTGGCAGCGTCACAGGATGTCGAGGTGCCGTTGCCGGCCGAGATCTCGCTGTCGCACGGCGATCTCGTACTCACCGTTCGGCGCTCATGAAACCGCGCGCGCTGGTGATCGAGCTCGCCGCGTTCGCCGCGATCCTCGGGATCGTGTGGTGGGTCGGCGGCACCGCGACCGACGCGTGGCTCGCTCGTGTGGCGCGTCTAGGGTTGCAGGTAGATGCCGACGCGGTAGCCGCGATCACGCGTTCGGGGAGACTCCAGCTCTCGGTCGGCGTGGTCGTGCTCGCGGCTGCTCGGGCGATCGATGCGCGACGCGGTCGAGATCCGATCGCTGTTCCCTGGCTGCTCCCGGCCGCACTCGGCGCCTGTGCCATCGGCTTCGTGGTCCACTGCTCCACCGTCGAGGTTCGCGCGGGTGTTGTCGTGCTCCCGTCATCCGCGGGCTTCGCGCAAGGCGTGCTTGTGGGTTGCATCGCAGCCGCGGTCGTCCTCCTCGCTCCGATCGATCTCGCGGAGCTGGCACGGCGGGGCCAGCTCGCGCTTGCCCTCGCGATCGGCGGCTTGTTCGTCGCCCTCGCGATCGCGGGCACCGGGCCGGCAGGCTCCGGCACCCGGATCAACCTCGGACCGATCCAGCCGATCGAGATGGTCAAGCCGCTCGCCATCCTGTTCCTCGCGGCCTTCCTCGGACGCCGGGCGGCGAAGCTGCGATGGCAACGCGTTCGCGTCCTCGGGCTGCGGTGGCCGCGACTCGAGCTGCTGTTGCCCGCGATCGCCGCACTCGTGATGATCGTCGCCGGGCTCTACCTGATCGGGGACCTCGGCCCGGTCTTGCTCCTCGCGCTCGTGTTCCTCGGGATGTTCTATCTGGTCTCGCGCGCGACGGGGTGGGCCGCGCTCGCGCTCGCGATCCTGGTCGTGGTGATCGCCGCGCTCGGGACCTGGCCGCAGCTCGCCGGCGGCGGCACCGTCCAGACGCGGTTCTTGATGTGGCGTGACCCGTGGACCAACGCGCTCTCCAACGGACACCAGCTCGGGGACAGCTTGTGGGCGCTCGCTTCCGGTGGGTGGCAAGGGCAGGGGCTCGCCGAAGGCGCCGTGCCGATCGTGCCTGCTGGCAAGACCGACCTGATGCTCGCAACCACGACCGAGCAGCTCGGCGCGATCGGACTGCTCGCCTATCAGGTCTTGCTCGCCTCGATCGTGTTCGCCGGACTGCGCATCGCAGCCCACGCGCGTACGTCCGAGCGTTCCCTCATCGCCGGTGGCACCGCGTTGCTCGTGCTCGTGCAGTGGCTGGTGATCCAGGCGGGCACGACCGGACATCTGCCGCTCACCGGGATCGTGGTGCCGTTCCTGTCGACGGGCCGCAGTAGCATGGTGGTGTTCTTCGTGCTGATCGCGATCGTGGCGCGGATCGGCACCGAGGGTCGTCCTCGGGAGGCGTCGAGCGAGCTCGGCGAGTTGCACGCCGGGATCCGCGGCGTCACGGTCGTGGCGGTCCTGCTGGTCGGCATGGCGATCGCGACCGGGTTTGCCGCCGCGGTGATGGGGCGCACCGCAACCAGCGCGCGCCCGATCCTGGTCCGGCTCGGTGATGGCACGTTGGTCGAGCGCCAGAACCCGAGGCTCGTCGCGATGACGGCGAAGATCCGCCGCGGCACGATCACGGATCGCCGCGGGGCCCCGCTCGCGATCAGCGTGTCGCCGACGACCCGCAGCTACCCACTCGGCAACGCGCTCGGCACGTTGCTCGGCGTACATCCCAGCCGCGTGCTGCTTCCCGCGTGGTCGCTCGAGCGCGCGTTCGAGGCGCGCCTGGCTGGACCGGCGACGGCGACGTTCGCACCACTTCTCGATCTCCGGCACGCGGATCGGGACCGCGCGCTCGCGGAGATCGATGCCGCGGTCGCCACGCGATCCGTCAAGCTCACACTGGATGCCGCGCTGCAAGCGAAGGTCGCGAAGCTGCTCGCCGACGGTCGCGGCAAGCGCCTCGCTCTCGCGGCCGTCGTGATCGACGTCGACACCGGCCACGTGCTCGCCCGTGCACAGGTCCCCGACTACGATCCCAACACGCCTACCTGGCAGACGCGCGTCGTCACGGCCGATGCCTCGTTCCTCGACAGGTTTCGCGGCGCGTACGGCGAGTGGCCGGACAAGACCGGCGTCCACGGCATGTTCCAGGCCGGCTCGATCGGGAAGCTGTTCACCGCGATCGCCGCGGTGCGCGTCGGGGTAGCGCGCAAGTCCTTCGCCTGCACCGAGCGCGACGAGCAGGGCCCGCTGTTCACACGATCCGGCTGGCCCAAGCCGATCCACGATCACAGCGGCGACCGCACGCACGGTACGATCCCGCTCAGCACCGCGATCGGGGTCAGCTGCAACGTCTACTTCGCGCAGCTCGGGATCGCGCTCGGACGCGATCCGATGATCGCCCTCCGCCACGCAGGACTCGACGTTGGTTACGCCGGCGAGCTCGATCCCGGGGGCATCGGCTCGCGCCGGCTCGCATCGACCGCGTTCGGCCAGGGGGCCATGGTGATCAACACGATGCAGGCCGCTCGGATGGTCGCGGCGATCGCGGCAGGCGGTCGCTACCGTCGCTGCCCGCCCACGATGGAGCTCGACGCGCGGTGCACCGAGATCGCACTCGTCGACGATCCGGCGGCGCTCGCGCCGATCACCACCGGCATGCGACAGGTGATGACCACCGGCACGGGAATGGGCTTGCGCCCGCCGGCCGGGTTGCGCGTCTACGGCAAGACCGGAACCGCCGACGTACACGGCTTTCGCGGCGAGGAGCCATTCGGCATTCGCCCAGCGGAGGTCGCCCCTCCGCACTCATGGTTCGTCGCGTTTGCGGAATCGAGCACGGTGCCCGAGGGCGCACCGGCGCGCGGCCGCATCGCGGTCGCGGTCGTCGTCCCGCGCGGGGGAACGGGCGCATCTGCGGCCGGACCGATCGCGATGCAGATCCTCGCGGCGGCCAAGGACGCCGGCTACCTGAGCACGCGCTGACCACATGTCGCATTGTGGTCACGGTTGCCGGGCCTGTACCATCGCCGCGTGGCTCGCACCGACCTGACCGGGCAGCTACTCGACGAGCGATACCGTGTGCTCGAGCGGATCGGTGAGGGCGCGATGGGAAGCGTCTATCGCGGAGAGCGCATCAAGCTCGGCCGGATCGTCGCGGTCAAGGTGCTGAACGAGTCCGTCCCCGATGAAGCCACCCGCCGGCGGTTCGAACGTGAAGCGCTGGCGATGGCGAAGCTCGAACATCCGCACGTGGGCAGCGTCATCGACGTGGGCATCCATGACGGGTGTCCGTACGTGGTGATGGAGTTCGTCGACGGACAGAACCTCAAGGAGTTCCTCAAGTCCGGGCCGCTGCCGATCGCCCGCGCGGTCGACATCACGCGACAGATCCTGTCCGGGCTGGCCCACGCGCACGAGCACGGGATCATCCATCGCGATATCAAGCCGGCGAACATCGTGCTGTCTCAGAAGTCCGGCGTAGGCGATCACGCGAAGATCCTCGACTTCGGCATCGCGCGCTCGGTCCAGGACACGACGAACCTGACCGGTGCGCTCGTGCTGGGCACGCCCAATTACATGGCGCCCGAGCAGATCCGCGGCGGCGAGATCGATCACCGCGTCGATCTCTACGCGTGCGGCATCTTGCTGTTCGAGCTGCTCACCGGCGCGAAGCCGTTCCACGCCGAGGATCCGATGGCGGTGTGCATGCAGCACCTCAACTTCGCGCCGCCGCCACTGGCTGCGAAGCTCAACCGTTCGTTCGGCGCTCTCGAAGCCGTCGTGGCACGCGCCCTCGCGAAGGAACCCGCCCAACGGTTCGCGAACGCGGAGGAGTTCTCGCGCGAGCTCGCCCAAGCCGCGAGCCAGGTCGCCGCGGCGCCCCCACCTTCGCCGAGGTCGGCATCGCCGGACGCGATGGTGCCGCTCGACCCGGTGCAGCTCCCCGTGCAGCTCCCCGTGCAGCGATCCGCGGTCGCTCCTACACCATCCAAGCCGACGAGTCGGCGCGTGCTTGCCATCGGAGGTGGCGTGGTCGTTGTCGTCGCGATCGTGATCGGCATCGCGATCATCGCGAAGTCCGACGCGAGCTCCGAGCCGTCGCTGCCCCTCGCGAAGGCGGAGGTCGGCTCGGATCCGAAGACCCCGGCGGCTTCGACCTCCGACGCCGCCGAGCTACCGCCACCTCCACCCACGCCACCCAAGCCCATCGAAACCGAGCCGCCGCCGGATCGGCCCTCGGATCCCGCGCCGAGCGATCCCGTCGCAGACCTCGTGGCGCAGTCACAGCAGATGACAGCGTCCGGTCGACGTCAGGCGGCGATCATGATGCTGCAACGTGCACGCAAGGCTCACCCGCAGGATCCTCGATTGCCGTACCAGACAGCGAAGCTCTTCCTCGAGAAGATGTGGTGGCCCGATGGGCTCAAGCATGCGCGGGCCGCCATCGCACTCGATCCTGCCTACAAGAATGACCCCGAGCTGATCAAGCTCGCGCTCAAGTGCTTCAACACCACGGCAGGCTACGACTGGCAACTCGCGGGCTTTCTCCACGACGACATCGGCGCGGGCGCAAAGCCGTTTCTCGCGCAGACGGCGTCATCCGACAGGAACCCGATCGTCCGGAACCGCGCAGCTGCCGAGCTCAGGCGCTACCCCTGACGGGGCGCGGCTTCCAGCAACGTCCGTCGAGGAGCCTTTCGGCGCCGCGCACGATGTCCTTGTAGGCGTTCGTGCCGGCACGTCGTGCGCCCTCGAAACGGCGGTAGAGTTTGCCCATGGCGAGCCGGATCTGTCCGTTGTGCGAGGCTTGCTGCGGGCTCGACATCACCGTCGAGGGCGGCCGCCTGACGCGGATCCGCGGCGACGACGACGACGTCCTGAGCCACGGCTTCATCTGCCCCAAGGGCGCCGCGCTCGACGAGCTGCACGACGATCCGGATCGCTTGCGCGGGCCGCTCGTCAAGCGCGACGGCGCGTTCGTCGAGGTGAGCTGGGACGAGGCCTTTGGAGAGATCGAGCGCCGGTTGCCGCCGATCCTCGCGACGCACGGTGCGAACAGCGTCGCGACGTACGCGGGGAATCCCACCGCGCACAAGGCAGGGCTGCTGCTGTACGGCACGCGGTTGACGCGGGCGCTCGGGACGACGAATGCGTACTCGGCATCGACGCTCGACCAGATGCCGAAGCAACTCGCGTCGGGCTGGATGTACGGGCACTGGCTGTCGGTCGCGGTGCCGGATCTCGCACGTACGGATCTGCTCGTGGTGCTGGGTGCAAATCCCGTCGCGTCCAACGGCAGCATGTGGACGGTCCCCGACTTTCGCGGGAAGGCGAAGGCGATGCAGGCGCGCGGAGGCAAGCTCGTGGTGATCGATCCGCGGCGCACGGAGACGGCCGCCCTGGCCGACGAGCATCACTTCCTTCGTCCGGGCAGCGACGCGTTCCTGCTGCTCGCGATCGTGCACACGCTGTTCGCCGAGGAGCTCGTCCACCTCGGCCGCGTCGCGCTGCATGTCGTGGGCGTCGAGGAGGTGAGGGCGGTGGTCCAGGAGGTCTCGCCGGAGCTCGTGGCGGATCGGTGCGGGATGTCTGCGCAACGCATTCGCGAGCTCGCGCGCAGGCTCGCCACCACGCCGCGGGCCGCGCTGTATGGCCGCATCGGTACGTGCACGCAGACCTACGGCACGCTCGCCTCGTGGTTGATCGACGTGATCAACGTGCTGACCGGGCACCTCGACGAGGTGGGCGGCGTGATGTTTCCCAGGGCCGCGGCGTTCGCGGCGAACACGGCGCCGAGTATAGCGAAGGGGATCTCGACCGGGCGCCGTCGCAGTCGGGTGTCCGGTGCGCCCGAGGTGTTCGGCGAGCTGCCGGTCACCTGTCTCGCCGAGGAGATCGAGACGGCCGGGGAGGGGCAGGTACGAGCCCTGATCACGATCGCGGGAAATCCGGTGCTGTCGGCGCCCAACGGACCGCGTCTCGCCGCGGCGCTCGCCGGGCTCGAGCTGATGATCAGCTTCGACATCTACCTCAACGAGACGTCGCGTCACGCGCACGTGATCCTCCCCGGCTACTCCTCGCTCGCCGATCCGCACTTCGACGTGGCCTTTCCTCAGCTCGCGTGGCGCAACACCGCGCGCTACAGCGAGCCCCTTGTCGAGGCGCCCGCCGGGCATCCTGCGGAGTGGGAGCTGCTCCTACGATTGATCGGGATCGTGCGCGGTCGCGGTGCGGCGGTCGACGTCGCCGCGCTCGACGACGAGCTGGCGGCCGAGGACGTGCGGCGCGTCGCGGGACCGATGACGGACGCGATCCTCGGCGCGGTGGCATCGCGAGGACCGGATCGGCTGTTCGATCTCGCCCTGCGCTCGGGGCCGTACGGGTTGACGCTCGATCAGGTGCGCGCCGCGCCCCACGGCCTCGATCTCGGCGAGCTCGCGCCGCGGATTCCAGAGATCCTGCGTACCCCGTCCGGCAAGGTCGAGCTCGCACCGCCCGCCTTGATCGCCGACGTGGCGCGCGCGGGTGCGGAGCTGGCGAGTCCGCCGCCGCCGCTCGTGATCATCGGCCGCCGCCACCTGCGATCGAACAACAGCTGGATGCACAACCTGCCGACCCTCGCGAAGGGCCATTTTCGCGGCACGGCGCTGGTGCACCCGACCGACGCGGTGCGGCTGTCACTCGTCGCGGGTGGCCGTGCGCGGATCTCGCGCGAGGGCCGGTCGATCGACGTCGAGGTCGAGATCACCGAGGACATGATGCCGGGCGTGGTGTCGTTGCCGCACGGGTGGGGGCACGATCAACCGGGCACGCGGCTCTCGGTCGCTCGCCAGCGTCCGGGTGTGAACCTCAACGCGATCCTCGGGGACGACCTGCGCGATCCGCTCAGCGGCAACGCCGTGCTCGGTGGCGTCGCGATCGAGATGCAGGCGATCGAGTGATCACTGCGCCAGGGCGTGACCGCGAGCAGCGGCACGTCCAGTTGTGAGACGCGATCACTGCTTGTTGCAGATCGCGGTCGCGCTCCACGGTCCTGCCGTGCCGCCCTTGAGCGCACGCCAGTTGCCCGTGAACGTGTTGATCGTCCGGGTCTTACCGTCCCATTTGTCGGTGTACGAGCCGGTCCAGCTGTACTGGTTGCCGTTGAGCGAGCCGCTCTTGTACGTCTGCGTGAACTTGCAGGTCTTGTTCTCGCAGGTGCCATCCAGATACGACATCCCGTACTTGTCGGTGTAGTCGCCGACCATGCGCCACCCGCCGGTCTTCGAGGTCCACACGAGCTTCCAGTCGAACGAGCCCTCATTGGCGGAGCCAGTGGTCGACCACCGACCGCTGTAGTCGCACTTCCAGGTTTCGGCGATCGCGGGGGCAGTGGTTGCAAGCATCAACACGGTGGCGAGCACGAGCTTCATCGATCCTCCTCGGAATGATTCTGACCAGTGTAGCGTCGGCGGTTTCGCGCGAGCAACGAGGCCCCAGGTAGATCGACGCGGACGATCGCCTTTCACATGAAGGCGAAGGTGCGATTCACGAGTCGTCGCTCTCGCGATCACGGACGGCGATTCGCGCGCTGCGCATGATCACCTCAGGCCATTGCGACGCGCTCGTTCGGGCTGACATCCGCTTCGACCTCAGCGAGCGCACGCCGCGCGCCGAAGCTCGCCGCGTTCATCAATTTCCTGACGGGACGCGTACGGAGTCGGTCCGCGCGGGCAAGATGAGCCATGAGCGAGAACATGGAAGAGGTCGCCGGCCCGGAGGCGACCATTCGCTTCGACGCACGGAAGTGCATCCACTCTCGGCACTGCGTCCTCGGTCGGCCCGACGTCTTCGTGCCGAATGTCGAGGGAGCGTGGATTCACCCCGAGGCGGCAACTCCCGGACAGATCGCCGAGCTCGCGCACAACTGCCCGTCGGGTGCGATCACGTACGTCCGCCACGACGGCGGTCCGCAGGAGTCTCCACCCAAGGTCAACCTTGCCCGCGTGCGCGAGAGCGGTCCGCTCGCAGTGCACGGGGACGTGGCGCTCGAGGGGCATGGGGCGGCGTTTCGCGTGACGCTCTGCCGCTGCGGGAAGTCCGCGAACAAGCCGTATTGCGATGGCGCGCATGCGCGGGAAGGCTTCGTCGCCACCGGTGAGCCGCCGACGAAGGAGTCCAAGGTGCTCGCGCGGCGCGATGGCACGGTCACGATCTCGCCACGCGAGGACGGTCCGCTCGTCGTGTCGGGAAGCCTCGAGATCGTCAGCGGGACGGGGCGGACGATCGATCGCTGCGAGAAGACCGCGCTGTGTCGGTGTGGCAACTCGCAGAACAAGCCGTTCTGCGACGGGACCCACGCGAAGGTCGGGTTCCGCGCGAGCGGCGTGAAGTAGGGCGTGAGTCGGCGCGACAACCTCGATCGGTGCAGTGCGTGCCGGATGCACACGACGCTGTGCATCTGCGCGCTGCTGCCTGCGCTCGCGCCGCGTACGCGTCTCGCCCTGCTCGTCCATCATCGCGAGGTCACCAAGCCGACGAACACGGGACAGCTCGCGGCACGGTGCCTGGCACGTAGTAGCGTGACCGTGATCGGCGCGCGCGATCAGGTGACCGTGCTGCCCGTCGTCGAGCCGCACGAGCAGGCGCTGCTGCTGTATCCCGCCGACGACGCGGTCTCGATCTCCGCGTACGCGAACAGCGAGAGGCCGGTCGTGCTGTTCGTGCCGGATGGCTCGTGGCGGCAGGCGCACAAGATGCGACGGCGCCAGCCGGCGCTCGCGACACTGCCGTGCGTGACGCTGCCCGAGCAGGCGACCACCGAGTACCGCCTCCGCAGCGAGCCACACGAGGGAGGGCTCGCGACCCTCGAAGCGATCGCCCGTGCGTTGCGGATCCTCGAGGAAGACGCCGCGCTCGAGACGGCGCTGCTCGACGTCTTCAAGGTCATGGTCGACCGCACGCTGTGGCTGCGCGGTCAGCTCGGCGATGCCCAGGTCACGGGAGGACTACCCGAGGCCGCGCGCCTCGCGAACCCGCGCGGCACGCCGGCTCGCCATCGCTCGTGATCACGGACAGCGATTCGCGAGCTCGACCTTCACCGGCGAAGGCTTCCAGTTGTCGATCTGCAGCTTGCCCCACCCCGAATCGGTGAGGGCGCCCCGCATGCTGCTCGCGGATCGCTCGTTCGCACGCGCCTCGTAATAGGGTTGGCAGCGTTCGAACATCGTCAGGCGCTCGTCGAAGCTCGCGCGCTCCTTGTCGTTCGCCGCCTTCTTCGCGCGACGCTGCATCGCGACCGCGTCGGCCCAGCGCCCGGCCGCCGCGTAGGCGGCTGCGACGGTGTCGAGGAAGCTCGCCGTCGGCCATAGCTCCGCCAGCTTCTCTCCGTACGCGATCGCGCGCTTGCTGTCGCGGAGCTTCGGGTTCGGGCTCGTCGCGAGGAGCCAGGCGATCGAGTTGAGCACCTTGGGCGACGTCCACATCGAGAGCGCACGCTCGTACGCCTCGAGTGTGAGGTGGTCGACGCCGCGGTCACTCCACGTCAAGCCGACCGCCCAGTGGACGTAGCCGAGCACCTCGTCACGTGTCATCGGGACGGCAGAGATGTGCAGCTGTTGCGCGCGTTCGCGGGTGAGCTCGGTCGTCGCGTCGTAGTGGTACTGATCGGAGAACTCGGTCCGCATCTCGCCGGCGTCGGCTTCCCAGCGCACGAGGTTGCCGTCGGCGAGCCGCCAGACGACGTAGTTGTGCGCGACGCCGCCGGCGGGACCATCCGGCAGGTCGACCATCGAGATCGGCAGGCCGAGCTCCTCGCCGAGGGAGACGTAGAGAAGCGAGTAGATGTCGCAGTCCGCGATGTGAAACGTCGAGCTGCGCTTGATCATCTGCTGGCGCGCCTGCGAGGCGTTCTCGGAGCGGGCGAGGAGCGTGGCCTTGCCCAGCTCGTCGACGGTCACCTCGGTGACGCCATCGTGGAACGCCGCGACGTAGCCGACCCCCGGATACACGAAGTGGTGGTCGATCAGCACCGCCTCGATCGACGCGAGCGTCTTCTCGGCTCGATCCGGCTCGGGAAGCGCCGCGAGCGTGGGTGCCTCGGTCGCGAGGCGGCGGCGGACGTCCGAGGACAGCGCTCGCAGGAACTGCTTGGAGCCGGGCTCCGTGGGCAGGATCAGCGCCTCGATCTCGAGCACCTCCTCGGCGAGCGTGGGCTTCGCGGGTGCGGGCTTCGCGGGTGCGGGCTTCGCGATCACGGCGGGCGGGGTCGGCCGCGCACAACCCAGCACGACCCACAGCACGCTCACGCTGCGCATCATCACGTCAGCGTACCACCTCGACGAAGAGGGCTCGCCGCCTCGCGAGCCGCGCGTCGCTACACCTGATCGGCCGGCGGCCGTGTTCGCTCCTCCGCCGGGACAAGCTCGGCACTGTCGTCGTCGTCGTCGTCGTCGTCCTCGCCGTCCTCGCGCTCGGGCCACGCGGGTCACGCGGGTCACGTGATCGGAGGGGGATCGCGGCCGGCTCACGGAGCCTTCGGGACCAACGTGAGGTGCCGGACGTCGAGGCCGATCGCCCAGACCTCGGCACCCGTGCCCTTGCGGACGATGCGGATCTTGTTCGTCGCCTTCGGCATCGACGGGACCGGCTTCCACGTCGCGCCACCATCGGTGGTCTCGAAGCCGTGCGGCATCGCCCCGACCCAGCCGTGCTGCTCGTCGACGAAGCCGATGCCGAGCTGGCGCACGTCGGCTTGTTCGACGAGCGAGACCTCCTTCCAGGTCGCGCCGCCGTCGGTGGTCTTGACCACGTAGCGGTGCGCGTCGGGTACCTCGCCCGCTTCGGAGTAGTTCTGCAGCGAGGCGTAGCCGACGTTGCGCGACGGGAACGAGGCCTTCCACATCAGCTCGAACGGGCGCGCCGATTCGTAGACGATCTGCCAGGTCAGGCCGCCGTCCTGCGTGCGCGCGATCAGCCCGTGCGAGGCGGCGACATCCGGATCGCTGCCAGAGAACACGAAGCCGAGCGACGGCGTGAGGAACTTGACGTCGAGGATCATGGCGACCTTCGGCGGGAGCGTGAGGCGCTTCCAGGTGGTGCCGGCGTCGTCGGAGCGGAACAGCGACGCGGGACCACCGACGCGACCACCGACGTGGACGATCTGCTTGTGGTTGGGGTGGCCGGCGTTGACCGCGTCGATGGTGAGGATGTCGATCGAGCAGACGCCGCGCGCACCTTCGAGGTCGGGGAGCGCGACGGGGTTCCAGGTCGTGCCACCGTCGTCGGTCCGGTAGAGGAGGTTGGTATCGGTGACGTTCGGGAACGCATCGGGGCCGAGGTTGCCGAGGAAGCCGTGCTGGTCGTCGAGGAAGCCGACGGCGCGGATGAACGTGCCGGGCTTCTCGAACAGCTTCTGCCAGGAGGCGCCCCCATCGTCGGTGCGGAACAGCTTGCCGTCGCCATTGCCGTAGAAGCCACGCGTCGGCGTGGCGAACGCGAGGTCGTCTTGCTTGCCGCGGAACGGCTCGCTCGGCGAGACCTGCCAGTCGCCCGTGGCGACGAGTGGTGGGGAGGCGGGGGCGATCGTGATCGGCGTGGATGCGGTGGTCGACTTCGCGGCACCGGCACCGCCACACGCGACCAGAAACACAAAGAGCACTCGGCGCATGGGTTGGAACCTAGCAGCGCTGCGAGCGCGGTGTGGTGGGGGACGCGGCTCGAAGATGCACATGGTGCAGGTGCTCCGGACGCACCTCGTGTTCTCCACGTTGCCTGGCGTTCGCGTTTGCGGGCGTGGGCGTTGTTCCGCGCATGAAGTGAACCGTGGCCGGCGAGTACGCGGACGGCTGCGTATCCGAGACACGGCGGCGGACGGAACGGACGTCCGCGGACAGCGCTCGATCGCGCGCGGCGAAGAAATCCTCGCTAGTTGGAAATGGAACAACTCGTGGATGTGTATCCGAAGCGTGGATGCACTCGAGCAATCGTCGTCGAGCGGATGCGTCGCAGCGGTCGCGGGTGTCGCGCTTCGTGAAGTGATTCACGAGCACC
Organism: Deltaproteobacteria bacterium; assembly: GCA_031385555.1. Taxonomy (GTDB): domain Bacteria; phylum Myxococcota_A; class Polyangia; order Haliangiales; family Haliangiaceae; genus JABFXX01. The sequence goes on from JANNBP010000214.1 coordinate 22,135, forward strand.
TCGATGCAGAGTCGGCCTCTGTGCCGGGGTGTAGGACACGGACGCGCTCGACGGCACACCTCGCGACGTGTCGACGACGAAAAGTAGATCGCGTCGTCGACGTTTCGGGCGAATTGCGTGACACGCCCGATCCAGATCGGTAATTTCTACAGTGGGCAATCTTTCGACTTGGAGGGAGCAGGTATGAGCAATCTGAAACAGATCGAGAACCGCCATGGTCGTGACCGTTGGAAGGACCTGATCTTCATCGGAGCAGCCGTCTTGCTGACCGCGCTGTCGATCGGAGCGACCACGTCGCAGGCCGTTGGCAAGCGGGTCGAGCATCAGTGGTCGGTGCAGGTCGTCGATCCGGACACGAACGTGGAAATCGCGCGGACGCCCGACGTCCGTAGCGAGCGCTAACCAACAAGACGCCCTCGAGACCGTCAGGATCTCGAGGGCCGACTTCCAGTAAAGCTGTCCGAGATTCGGACGTTCGTCTACGACACGGCGGTGATGACGCCAGCACCGATCGTGGGACCGCCTTCGCGGAGCGCGAACCGCACGCCGGTCTCGATCCCGACGGGGCGATCGCGTGTCGTCACGACCTCCGCTCAGATCAGCACGCCTTCTGCGGAGCGCAGAACAGCACGGTCGCCACTGCGATGGGGACGACCGTCCAGATGATCCCGTTGGCTTGGTCGAGCTCGGCAGGGTTCAGGGTCGCGGCTACGAGCAGGGGCAAGCGCACGCGGCGGGCCAGCGTGGTTCGTCGCTCGAGTCGCGAGCACGTCTCGCGGGCATCTGGCGTGACCAGCCGTCGTCGGTAGGCAGGTCGGCATCCGCAAGAGACAACATCGCGGTCGCGCGCGGCTCGTGGGATAACGAGGCATGATTCTCGTCCACGGGGGAGCCGGCGTGATCGCGCCGGAGCGTCACGAGCGGTTGCGTCAGGGGTGTCGCGCGGCGGCGGCGGCCGGGAAGGCGGTGCTCGATCGCGGCGGCACGGCGCTCGATGCCGTGGTCGCGGCGGTGCGCGTGCTCGAGGACGATCCCGAGTTCGATGCGGGCATCGGCTCGGCGTTGACGCGCGACGGCACGGTCGAGACCTGCGCGACCGTGATGGACGGCAAGCGCCGGCGGGCAGGTGCGGTGGCGGCGGTGCCGGATCTCGGTGCGCCGGTGATCGTCGCGCGCGCGATGCTCGAGACCGGCGAGCACGTGCTGTTCGCGGGTGCGGCGGCGAGCCGGTATGCGGCGGAGATCGGCTTCTCGCCGTCACCGGCGGGCACGCTGATCACGCCCGCCGCGTCGGCGAAGTGGCACGAGGTCAACAACGAGCTCAAGGCCGGCAACAAGCCGGTGCATGTCGAGGGTGGTGGGGTCGGTGCGGTCGCGCGCGACAAGGCCGGCAACTTCGCCGCGGCGACGTCGACAGGCGGCACGGTGTTCCGGCGCGCCGGTGCGATCGACGACGCGAGCGTGCCGGGCATCGGCACGTGGGCGGATGAAGACTGCGCGGTGTCGACGTCGGGTGGCGAGGCGCTGTTCCGGATCGCGTTCGCCAAGGACATCGCGGCCCGCGTGGCGGATGGCTCGTCGATCCGGTCGGCGGCGAAGGACGCGCTCAAGATGCTGAAGGAGCTCGCGCCGGACTCGATCGCGGGCGCGATCATGGTGGACAAGAAGAGCTGGTCGGCGCTGCAGCTCGGGCCGCACATGCCGGTGGCGTGGATCGATGATCTGGGTGGAAGCGACGCGATCGGGTTCCCGCTCTAACGCGGCAACGGCGCGCGCGGGAACGCGAGCTGCTTGCCGAGGTCGCGTGCGCTTAGCCGACGCGGCGGAGCCGGGAGGCGCCGCCGATCAGGCGCTCGAGCGAATCGGTGGGCGAACCCTCGACGACCATGATGCCGTGGCGGAGGAGCAGACGACGGCCGGGCTCGATCGCCGCACGCGCATCGCGGGTCATCAGCTCGCGCACGCGCTGGCCGTGCTCCGAGGTGGCGACCGGGAGGAACGCGGATGGCGAGGGCACGAGGACGACCACGGTGCCGGCGGCCTTGCGGAGACGGGCGATGGCGCGGATCGCGCGAGGCTCGTCCTCGGCGAAGCCTGCGAGGTCGGAGATCAGGATCACGACGTCGGGGCGACCAGCGGCGACGGCACGCTCGACGGCGAGCCCGAAGCCGGCGGCGCGACGGCCGTGCTCCCAGGTGGTGCGGTAGGGGAGCTCGATGCCGCGCAGGCGACAGAACTGGCGGAGTGGGGCGAGCTGCACGTCGGACTCGACGACCGGCGCTTGCTTGCGCTTGTCACCGCGCGCGTTGCGATCGCTGGCGTTCGCCATCACGTCGAGCAGGCGCTTGCAGAGGCGACCGGTGGCGGCGACGTCGTAGAGTTGACCGTCGGGGCCGGCCTGGATCGAGGACCAGCGTGGATCGTCGAGCGGCGGTGCGAGCTTGACGCGGACGTCGATCGCTTCCTGGTGCGCGAGGTAGCGCGCGACGAGCGCGACCAGCTCGCCGGCGGTGACGTCGGTGAGATCCTCGTCGACCAGCGAGCGCGTATCGAGCAGCCGATCGACGAGCTGGAGGTAGTGGTTGTGACCGGTGTCGACGCGGAGCTCGACGACAGGGCGGGTGTCGAACGCGATGAAGCCGACGCGATCGGAGGAGTTGATCGTGGCGCGCGCGAGCGCGGCGGTGGCATCGCCGGCCCAGTCGAGCGGCGTCTTGCCGAGCGTGCCGGTCCGCATCCCGGCGCCGACGTCGAGCATGACGACGTGCGTGGTCACGATCTCGTTCTCGAGGTCGCGCACCATCAGCTTGCCGCGGCGCGCGGTGGCCTTCCACGCGATGAACTTGAACGGGTCACCGTGGCTGTGCTCGCGGAGCTCGCGGAGCTCGCCGGACAGACCGCGGCGGCGAACGTGGTGCATACCGACGGACTCGTGGAGCGCACCACCGACGGCGCGGACCGGTTGGCCGCGCAACGCCATCGTGCGAGGGAACACCTTGACGGCGATCGGATTCGGGAAGTACGCCTCGATGTCGAACAGGCCGAGCGCGTCACCGAACGTCAGCGCCGCGCCGTGGAGCACCTGGTAGCCCGCGGCGAGCGGCCGCACCGTGGTGGTGACCTCGACCTGCATGCCGCGCTTGACCGTCGCCGAGGGGCGCTCCGGGATCTCGAGGCTGCTGGCGCCGAGGATGTTGGTGTAGAGGATGCGCAGCTTGCGGCTGCCGTGGTTGCGGAACGCGAGGTGGAGCTGGAACTGGCGATCCGCGGCGAGTGCACCACCGGGTTGATCGCCGGGCGGCACCCACCACGACAGCTCGATCTTCTTGCGGCGCAGCAGGATCGCGGTCGGGTAGAACGCGAGGTAGAGCGCGAGCAGGATCGTCAGGATCGAGCCCGCGAGGCCGACCAGCGGCGGCGCACCGTGGAGGGTGCCGACGATCAAGAACAACAAGGCCGTCGCTAAGACCAGCTTTCCACGCGTGGCGAGGCGAGGGATCATCTCGTACGGCGCTAGCCCCTCTTCGGCATCTTGTAGCCGACCTTGTCGACGGCTTCGCCGACGACGTGCGTGCCGGTGCCGCCCTCGAGCTCTGCTTCCGGCGTCATCAGGATCCGGTGCGACAACACCAGCGGTGCCATGTTCCGGACGTCATCGGGGAGCACGTAGTCGCGACCGCGCAGCAGCGCGATCGCCTTCGACGCGTGGACGAGCGCGAGCCCCGCGCGCGGCGAGGCCCCGAGGTAGACCTTCGCGTGCGCGCGGGTGAACGCGACCAGCGCGATCACGTAGTCCAGCAACTCCTCGGCGACGAACACGTCCTGCGTCAGCGCCTGCATCTCGAGCACGTCGGACGGGCCGACCACCGGACGCACCGGCGCGGGCGGCTTGTCGTACGTCGACAGCATGCGCTTCTCGTCGGCAGCGGCCGGGTACCCCATGCGCAGCTTGATCAGGAAGCGATCGACCTGCGCTTCGGGTAGCGGGTACGTGCCTTCCTGCTCGATCGGATTCTGCGTCGCGAGCACGATGAAGGGCTCGGCGAGCGTGCGGGTCTCGCCTTCGATCGTGACCTGGTGCTCCTGCATCGCCTCGAGCAGCGCGGACTGCGTCTTCGCGGGCGCGCGGTTGATCTCGTCACCGAGCAGCACGTGCGTGAACACCGGGCCCTCGCGCAGCACGAACTGGTTCGTTCGCATGTCGAGGATGTACGTGCCGGTGATGTCGGACGGGAGCAGATCCGGCGTGAACTGGATGCGGCGGAAGTGGCAGCCGAGCGTGCTCGAGAACGCCTTGACCAGCGTGGTCTTCGCGACGCCGGGATAGCCCTCGATCAGCACGTGACCGCGCGCGAGCAGCGCGACCAGCAGGGCCTCGGTGATCGTCGGCTGACCGATGAAGGCACGGCCGACCTCGTCGGTGATGGCGCGGGCGAGCTGATTGACACGAGCGACGCGTTCGGGTGTGAGGCTGGTAGGCATAGGTCAGGCGGCTTGCCGCGGAGCTTGAGACGGAAGTGTCGTCTTGTCGCCCGGCAAGTCGGTGCCGAGAGTACGACACAGGTCGGCGACTTCCCGGTAGAGGGCGTCGAATTCGCGCCGCTGCATGTGGCTCGTGCTCCACGGCGCGGCGGCTTGTCCGCGACTCGGCAGCGCACGCAGCTTGCGATAGACGCGCGACAGCGCCGCGGCCGCTTCGGCCCCACCGGTCCGCGCGACATCGGCGGCGAGTTGCGACTCGGGCACGGTGTAGAGCGGCTCGAGCCGGTTGGTGACGCCCGCGAGGACGACCTGCACGTGATCGCGCAGGATGCACGCGAGGACGAGGTTCGAGCCCTCGTTCCGATCGGCGGCGTGGACCAGGGCGTGGGGCTCGTCGCGGCGCGCCGGCCGTGCGAACTTGAGCCAGCCACCGTCGATCTTGGGGCCGCGTCGCACGGGCAGGGCGAGCATCGCGAGCGCGAGCAGCAACACCGCGAGCGTGGCCGCGAGCACCTTCATCGCCGTCGGCGTCAGCAGCCACGCGCGGCGCTCGCTGAACCAGAAGTTGAGCTCGGCGACCGAGCGTCCGACCTCGCTCGCCTTCGCGTCGTCGATGAACGCGCGGGGCTCGCCGAACATGCCGAAGTCACCTTTGACGAGCACGACCCGGCGCGCCTTCGAGTTGCGATCGAGCCAGCGGAGCATGTTCGCCGCGAGCTGCACGTTGCCCGGGAAGCTCTGCATCATCCGGTTGATCATGATCGACGGATCGCTGACCGCGATGAACCGGCCGCTGCCGCGCTCGCCGGCGACGACGACGGAGCCTTGCTCGAACGCGACGATCGTCGTCGCGCCATCGGCGCGCGAGAACGTGGCCGGGTGGTTGGTGACGACGTCGCCGACCTCGTTCGCGATCGGGTGATCACCGCGCGCGTTCGCGATCGGTGCCCACAACTGATCGTTCTGATAGCGGCTCGCGCGGATCGAGCTCCCCTCGTTGCGCAGCACGCCGAGCGCGGTGAGCGCGTCCTTGCCCTCGCCGAAATCGTCGGCGAGCAGCAGGTGCCCACCCGCGTTGACGAACGCGCCGGCCTTCGCCGGATCGATGCGCTGCAGCGGGAATACGATCACCAGGATGTCGGACGCGGAGATCTCGTTCCAGTCGAGCGAGACCCGCGCGTCGACCTCGAAGCCCATGCCCTCGGCGAGCCCGACGAACGCGGACAGGCCCTGCCACGTATCGCTGTGCGGATCGTAGTCGCTGTCGGCGCGCGCGGTCGACGACAGGCAAAGCGCGAGGAGGATCAACGCGCGCTTCATGCCATCTCCCGATGCAGATCGCGCGCGGCCTCGCGGAGCGACGCGAGGGCGGCGAGGTCGGCGATCTCGAATTCGTCGGTGGACTCCTTCGCCTTGCGATCGAGCGCGAGGAGCGCGTAGTAGCCGCCGTCGAGCGCGTGGACGACGATGCCGAAGTGCTGGTGTTGCGCGACGAAGAACTCCGGGCCGCCGAAGTGCCAGATGCCGAACGCCGCGTGGAGGTGTGCGAGGATCACGCCATAGTGCGCGGTCAGGATCGCCCAGTCGTTCGGGGCCATCGCGCCCGGCCAGCTATCGACCATCTCGCCCGACGAATCGGCGAACGCGCCCCCGACGGCGGCCGGCGTGGCCTCGACGGCGCGCCGCATGATGTCGCGGAACGCGCTCACGGTGCTTCTCCCGGAGGTGCGAGCAGCTCGGCGTGGACCTCCGCCTTCGTCCCCTTCATCAGCTCGTTGACATACTGGACGAACACCTGGCGGCGCAGCCCGACGAACACCTGAGCGCGCTCGACCGGTGCCTCCGGCTGGAGCTCGGTCAGCAAGAGGATGTGGTAGCCGAACAGCTTGGTCCGGACCAGCGCGACCCGACCGACCTCGGGGATGGCGAACAGAGATCCGATGTACTCGGGTGCTTTGCCCGTGTTGTCCTTCGCCGTCCTCGGGACCTCGCCGAGCTCGATCGTCGCGCCGGCGGGGGCCTTGATGCCCTCCGCTGCCTCGCGGAGCTGCTGCGTGAACAGCCCGGTCTGGTTCGCGAGCTTCTGATAGATCTGCTCGGCGGTGTGGCGCGCGGCGGCGTCGAGCTCGGCCGACGCCTTCTCGGGAACGCTGACGAGGACGTGAAACGATCCGCGAAGCTCGGGCCGCGTCGTGGTGCCCACCTTCGCGAACAGCTCGTCGATCTGCGTGCGCAGGCTCGCCGCGTCCGGATACTTCGCCTCGAACGCATCCATCAGGCGCCGCACCAGCGCGGTGCGGGTGGCGTCGACGACCTCGCGGTCCGTCGCCAGGTGGGTGTCCTCGGCCGCCTTGGCGAGCAGCTCGAGATCGATGCACTGCGCGAGCGCCGCTTCGCGGGTCAGCGATGGAGTCCGCGCGATCTGATCGGCGACGCACCCGCCCCACACCGGGCGGCCTTCGACGGTGGCGACCTGGAGATCTCCCGGTGAGGGCACGGCGACGAACGCCGCGGGCGGACCACCCGTCTGGGCAGCCGGCGACGTGCTGCCACCACAGCACGCGAGCAGGATGATCAGCGCGCGGGTCATGTCAGTCGCGCTGTACCAGGGCGAGGCGAGCCATCTCCTTGCCGACGGAGATCACGGCGACCCCGATCAACATCACCAGCAGCGCGGCGACGTAGTCGCGACGCGCGAGGTAGTCGAGCGTCTCCTTGAAGAAGAACAGGCTTCCACCGATCAGGGCCACGGCGAGGATCTCGAAGAAGTAGCGGCGCATGATTACCCCTTTAGGTGCCTCAGAATGATCAGCGTCCCCATCGCGCCGAGCGCGAGTGCGACGGCGATGTAGAACCGCGGCCGCGGCTTGCCGGCCTTGGCATCGGTGCGAGCCTGCCCGAGCTTGGCGACGAGATCGCGGTCGCCGGTGCGATGCGGGCGCAACACGCCGAGGAACGCGTAGTGAAAGATGCCGAGCCAGAGCACGATCGCGCCGACGGTGAGCGCGGTGGTCATCAGCGCCACCCGCCCCGGATACATCTCACCGAGGAACTCCTCGATCGAGCTATCGAAGTTGACCCACGCGATCAGCACCGTCGGGATGATCACCGACATCACGACGAGCATCGCGTAGACACGCTCGCGGCGCCGCCAGCGCTCGGCCGGTCCGGAGGCGGCCGAGGACAGGCCGCGCACGCTGCGCGGGGCCGGCGGCTCGTGGAACGTGGTGAAGAACGAGACGCCGAACAGGTAGGCGATCACTCCGAGCGCGACGATCGTGAACCGGATCGGACCATAGACGTACGAGCTCGCGAGCTGCGGGTTGAGGGCGACGGGGACGAGCACCGCGGCGGGGAACAGCCCGAGCAGGATGCCCTCGGAGCGACGCGCGAGCCCGAACAGCAGCACGGCGAACGGCAGGATCGCGGCGGCGATCTGCGGGACGGTGTGGAGCGCACTGACGAAGATCGCCGGCAGGATCACGATCGAGATCCAGACGTTGGTCCCGAGCGCGAACGCGACCACGTCGGCGAACGTTCGCCACCGTCTCTCGGTCGTCGGCTGGGTGACCTCCGGCACGGCCTCGAATGTACAACGACGAGTGCATCGATGCCCGTGGATGAGGCGGTCAGCTGATAAGGTGCGCGCACATGTCGATCTTCAAGTACATGTTCGATAACGACTGGCAGCAGCGCCGCGACATCGAGGAGCTACGCGACCAGCACTACCGGCTCGAGATCGACCGCGTCGGTAGCTCGAGCGGTGGTGCGTCGGAGAAGTGGGTGAGCGAGATCGCCTCCGAGGTCAAGGAGCTGGCCGCGACGGTCCACGTGCTGATGCGGATGCTCGCCGAGAAAGGCGGGCTCGACGTCGCCGAGGTCGAGCGCCGCGTCGACGAGGAGCTCAAGCCGCCGGCGAAGGTGCAGCAGGCGAAGCCGGAGCGCCCGGCGAAGCCGCAAGGGCCCGTCACGGACGAGACCTGCACGAAGTGCAACATCACGGATCGGTCGACGGAGATGGTGCGCGTGGGGAGCGCGTGGTTCTGCCGCCCGTGCGCGAGGAATCCGTGAAGCTGGTCGTCACGATCGATGGCCCGGCGGGAGCGGGCAAGTCGAGCGTCGCGAAGCTGCTCGCCCACCGGCTCGGCTATCGGCTGCTCGATACCGGGGCGATCTATCGTTCGGTCGCGCTCACGGCGACGCAGCGCGGGCTCGACTGGAAAGACGGGCCCGCGATGGGGGCGATCGCGCGCGAGCTCGACATCAAGTTCGAGCTCGTCGGCGACAAGAACCAGGTCTACCTGGCCGGCGAGGACCGCTCGACGGCGATCCGCACCCCGGAGATCTCGCAGGGCGCTTCGATCGTGTCGGCGCATCCCGAGGTCCGCGCGGGGCTACTCGAGCTCCAGCGCCGGCTCGGTGTCGGCGGCGGCATCGTCGTCGAGGGGCGAGACACGGGCACCGTCGTGTTCCCGCAGGCGGGCGCCAAGTTCTTCCTGACCGCCACCGATGAAGAGCGCGCGCGCCGCCGGGTTGCGGAGCTGGAAGCCGCGGGGAAGCCGGTCGATCTCGCCCAAACCCTGGCCGAGATCCGCGAGCGCGATCACCGGGACGCCAGCCGGGACGTCGCCCCGATGGTGCCGGCCGAGGACGCGGTGCTGGTCGATAGCTCCACGCAAACCCTCGAACAGGTTGTGGATTCGCTGGTGGCGCTGGTCGAGCGCCGCGCGGCTGCCCAGTCGGCCTAGACGGTCAGGCAATCCGCCCCACGCGGGCCAGCATGCGGATGACGACCTGTTCGTCCTCAAGCCATCGCTGTGGTTGACAAAACCGGTGGCGAACGATACCAACCACACCCGTCATCGAGGGCTGCCTCGGCAGTCAAATTCAGCTCGATGGCTTGTAGGAGATCTGCTTGAACACGTCCCAGGAAACCCAAGGCGAGGAAGAAGACTTCGCCGCGCTACTCGCAGAGTCGCTGAGCCAAGACAACGTCAAGGAGGGAGAGATCCTCCGCGGTACCGTCATCGCTGTCGGCAAGGACTACGCGATCGTCGATGTTGGCTACAAGTCCGAGGGCCAGGTGCCCATCGAGGAGTTCCGTCAAGCAGACGGCACCCTCGGTGTGAAGCCCGGCGACGTCGTCGACGTGTTGCTCGAGTCGCGTGAAAACGACATGGGCATGGTCGTCCTCTCGAAAGAGAAGGCCGATCGCTTCAAGGTCTGGGACGAGATCAGCGCCGCGTGCGAACGCGACGAGCTGATCGAAGGCATCATCACCACGCGCGTGAAGGGCGGCCTCTCGGTCACCATCCGCGGTGGCGTGAAGGCGTTCTTGCCGGGCTCGCAGGTGGACCTGCGCCCGGTTCGCAACCTCGATGCGTTCTTGAACCAGTCGTTCAAGTTCAAGGTCATCAAGTTCAACAAGAAGCGCGGCAACATCGTGTTGTCGCGCCGCGTCCTCCTCGAGAAGGAGCGCGCTGCACTGAAGGAGTCGACGCTCGAGCGCCTGAAGGAAGGCCAGATCGTCGAGGGTATCGTCAAGAACCTCACCGAGTACGGTGCGTTCATCGACCTCGGCGGGATCGACGGTCTCCTTCACATCACCGACATGAGCTGGGGCCGGGTCAATCACCCGTCCGAGCTGTTCCAGGTCGGCGATCACGTTCGCGTGAAGGTGTTGAAGTTCAACGCCGACACCGAGCGCGTCTCGCTCGGTCTCAAGCAGATCTCCGAAGATCCGTGGAGCCGCGCCGCCGAGAAGTACGTTCCCGGCACGGTCGTCCGCGGCAAGGTGGTCTCGCTCAAGGACTACGGCGCCTTCATCGAGCTCGAAGAGGGCATCGAAGGTCTCGTCCACATCTCCGAGATGTCGTGGACGCGCCGCGTGAAGCACCCGTCGAAGATGGTCGCCGTGGGCGACATGGTCGAGGCCGTTGTCCTCGACGTCGACGTCAAGCAGAACCGGATCTCGCTCGGCATGAAGCAGCTCGAGCCGAACCCGTACGAGCAGCTCACCGAGAAGTACCCGCCGGGTACCGTCGTCAAGGGCCACGTTCGGAACATCGCCGACTTCGGTATCTTCGTGGAGATCGAGGAAGGCATCGACGGCCTGGTTCACATCAGCGACATGAGCTGGACCCAGCGCGTCAAGCACCCGTCGGAGCTGTTCCAGAAGGGTGACGAGGTCGAGGCCGTGCTGCTCAACATCGATACCGGCGACGGCGACAAGCCGAAGATCTCGCTCGGCATCAAGCAGCTGGTTCCCGATCCGTGGGATCGCATCCCGTACGACTACCCGGCTGGTAAGGTCGTCGACGGCAAGATCCTCAAGGTCCTCGACTTCGGCGCCATCGTCGAGCTCGAGAAGGGCGTCGAGGGTCTCGTTCACGTGAGCGAGATCAGCGAAGACCACGTCGAGGACCCGCGTACCGTGCTCAACCCGGGCACGGTCGTGAAGGTCCAGGTGCTCCACGCCGACGGCGCCGAGCGCAAGATCGGCCTGTCGATCAAGGGCGCGTCTCGCGCGAAGGACTCGGCTGAGGCGCAGGGCTTCAACGCCTCCAACGCGGGTGGTGCCACCCTCGGCGACAAGTTCCGCGGCAAGCTCGACAAGCTGAAGCCGGCGAAGGAAAAGGACGCGCCGTAAGGCACGCCTCCTGGGGCTAGCGCCCCGAATGTATTCGCAGGCCCTGGTGCTCACCCACCAGGGCCGTTCTATTTTCGGCGCACAGTTCGACCACGCGACTCGTGCGCGACCGAATCTCGGATCAGGCACTCGGGAACGCGCACGGATTCGCTACGCTAGCGCGGTGCGCCTGATGATCCTCGCGGTGGTGTGGCTGGTAGGCGGAAGCGCGCGCGCCGATGACAAGGCGAACCTCGCCGCGGCGCGCAAGGTGCTCGAGGCGCAGCTCCACGGCGACCTCGACGACAGCCCGCCGACGACCAGCCGCTACGTCGGCGTGGTGCCCGGGCACTTCGGGGATGGCGACGTGACGCGGTGGCGGTTCGGGCCGCCGTACATCGGCACGATCAAGATCGAGAAGAGCGCGGCGGGGTGGAGCGGCTCGTGGGGATGGATCGCCGCGGACCTCGCCGTGATGCAGCGGCCGTACGCGCCAGAAGGTTTCAGCGCGAAGGCGCGGTTGCACCGCTATCACCTCGTCGAGGTGTTCGTGCTCGAGGGCACGGCCGTGAAGCTCGAGGCGACGCTGCTCGCCGATACGATGGACGACGCGAAGTTACCCGTGGTGCAGCACACGCCGGGCGGGCCGCCGAAGGGCAACTCTTTGCTCGGGGCGCTGGTCTCGCCGGGGAGCGTGAAGCTACTCGCCAATCCCAACGTCGCGGTGCTCGGATCGAGTGCGGGCGAAGCGGCGTTCGGAGCTGTCGCGGCGAAGAAGCTGCTCGGCACGTGGGCCAAGCTCCAGCTCAGCATGACGACGACGCCGCCGAAGGAGGTGGTCGTGGGCAACCTCGGGATCGCGTTCGCCGAGGTCGATCTATTTCTCAACAAGGCCTCGCGCCGCCTGCGCGGGCTGGTGGTCGCGAACAAGCGCGGCGACAGCTGGGAGGTCGCCGTCCTCGCCTTCGGCACCGACACCCCCGTCGGCGATCCCAAGATCCCGGACTCGTCCGAGCCGTGAGAGTCCTCGCGCTCCTGATGCTGACGGGTTGCGTGATCGCCAAGCGCGAGGTCGTGATGCCCGACAATCACGAGACCACGGTGGCGCTGCTGACCGGTGGGTTGGTGCAGCCGATGAACGACATCGCGCGGCACCCATGGTTCGCGGTCCGCAAGCGGGGCGCCACCGAGTGGAAGGTCTACGAGGTGCCGAACCTCGGCGTCGAGACCGATCCGTTCCAGCATCACTCGCCGTACGTCGATCCGATCCTCCACAAGGTGTGGCGCGGCGCCGAGGCGGATCGCGCGGCGGAGTGCCTCGAGCGCGAAGCGGGCCCGTGGGTGAAACGTTTGAAGTACCGGTTCTATCCGGGGCCGAACAGCAACACGTTCGGGGCGATGATGCTGCGCGCGTGCAAGCTGTCGGCGAGCCTGCCGGCGACGGCGATCGGCAAGGACTGGCACGGGCTCGTCGGCGCGGGTCTGACGACGGAGCGCACCGGCGTGGAGCTGATGACCGCGATCGCCGGGATTCGCATCGGCCTCAAGGAGGGCCTCAGCGTGCACGTGCTCGGCCTCGAATTCGGGATCGATCTGTGGCCGCCCGCGCTGATCGTTCCGCTCGGCCCCGGCCGGATCGGCTTCGCAGACCGATGAAGGCGTTGCTGCTCGTGATGGGGTTCGGAGCGAACGCTGCGGCCGACATCCACTGGGACCGGATGGAGGATCGGATCCAGGGCGGCGGGTTCCTGCACTACGAAGTCTCGGCGCTGCACGCGGTCGACGACGACCCGGCGCGCATGCCCGGCGCGCGCGAGGCCGACGATCAGCTCCTCGCCGGCGTGCGGATGGGTGCGGTGCTCGGCGCCGGCGCGCATGTCGGCTATCACATCGCGATCGATCTACTCGCGGGCAGCACGCTCGATCAGCGCGGCTTCGCGTACGACGTCGCGGTCATGCCGGTCGGCATCGCCACGCGGTTCGGCGCGACCGGCCTGATCGCGGTGGCGACGGGCATCGGTGCGAACGGTGCGGTCAACACCGTCGACGATGCCGCGATCGTGCCGGTCCAGACCACGCTCGAGCTCGGCCGCGGCATCCGGATCCTCGGACGCGCGCGGTTCTCGTACGTGCTCGGAGCCGCGAATCGGCAGAGCGGAGCGCCCGCGATCCCGTTCGCCGACGAGCTCGACGCGATGCTCGGCGTGCGGCTCGGACATGCGTACAACAAGTTCGGCTTCCCGTCGGGGAACGGCTACTTTCTCGCGGTCAGCTATCGCGAGCAACTCGGCACGCGGTTCGTGGGTGCGACGATCGGCTACTCGCTCGATGCCGCGCTGCCGCGGCGCTTCCTCGACGACGCGCGCAAGCAGCGCGACCGGCAGCGGCGCCGTCGCGAACATCGGTGACGGTCGGACTGACAGCGAGCCGCCGGCGGCGATAAAGTGATCGCGTGATCCGCTGGCTACGATTGATCGCGACCGCGACGGTGATCCTGTCGCTGATCGGGCTCGGTATCGTCGCCGGTCTGTTCCTGGTCTCGAACAGCGGCTGGGTGTTCGTCAAGATCCCGCCGTGGCTCGAGGGGGTGTTCGGCGATCGGCCGCACGAGGTGTGGTTGCCGGCGCTGATCGGCGGCTGGCTGACGTCGTTGATCCTGCTCGCCACGATCACGCTGTGGAGCATGTTCTACGTCTGGCGGCGCCGGCAGTACGAGTCGTTGATCAACCGGCTCGAGCGCGAGCTGGCGAAGTTGCGCAACCTGCCGTTCGTCGATCCCGCGCCGCTCGAGGATCTGCCCGAGACGCCGAGTGCCGAGGCCGCGCGGGTGATGCGTTCACTCGATGGTCCCGACGATGACGATGACGTGCGCGCGCGACCGAGCTGAGCGGGCGACGCTTCGCGAACACCAGCAAGGCGATCGGGGCTTGCGGTCGACGCTCCCGAGGACGAGGGCACGGATCCCTGGCTGCTTGTTGCCCGCATCCGTCACGGTGCCAAGCAGGAGCGCGATCGGGCGGGGGCGCGGAACCATCGGGTGCGACGACTTGGGGTACTGTCGATCCGTGGGCGCTGCACTGATCCTGATGCTCGTCGGCTTTGGCGCACTCGCCGCTGGCGTGCTGATCGGCCGCTACTACGTGCCCGATGATCGGCAGCTGCGGAGGACGGCACGGCACAGCAAGGCGTACATGCGCGCGCTGTCGCATCTGATCGCGCGCGATCACGACACCGTGGTCAGCGAGCTACGGAACGTCGTCGAGGAGAACGTCGACGATGTCGAGCCGTACTTCGCGCTCGGGGCGATGTTCCGCAGCCGCGGCGAGCACGAGCGTGCGATCCGCGTCCACCAGGCTCTCGCCCTCCGCGAGCGCGACAAGCGCAAGCTCAAGCAGCGGGCGATGTACGAGCTCGGCCTCGATTTTCGCGCGGCCGGCATGCCGCGGCGCTCGACCAAGGCGATGGAGCAGGTGCTACTCGAGGAGCCGGCCCACGAGGGTGCGCTGCGGGTGCTCGCGGCCCTCTACGAGGAGCAGGCGCGGTTCAACGAGGCCGCGACACTGCAGCACAAGCTCGGAAAGAAGCGCGAGGAAGACACCTCGTACCGCGAGCACCACTTGCTCGTCGCCGCCGCGCAGTCCGCACTCGGGCGCGAGGATCTCGACTCCGCGAAGCAGCAGCTCAAGGCCGCTCAGAAGCTGCACGAGTCGGCGCACTTCTTCACCGCCGCCGCCGAGCTCGCCGCCGCGCGGAAGAATCATCGGGGCGCGAAAGAACGGCTCAAGCAGGCACTGATCGCCGATCCGGCGCTCGTGCCGCACCTGCTGCCGGGCTTGATCGCGGCAGAGGAGGGCATCGCGAAGGCTGCGAACCCCAATGCCTCCCGGCGCGACGAGCTCGATGAAGGAGACGAGCGTCGAAGCAAGCCCATGGCAGCCGTTGATCCGGCGCTGGTGGCGCAGCTCGAGGGCGAGCAGAAGGCGCTCGCATCCGGCGAGCAAGCGCTCGTGCCCGCGTCCTCGACGAGCGTCCGGTTGCCAGACCGTGGCGGCGCGAACACGCCACCGCAGGGTGTGCCGCTCGTCCCCGAGGCGAAGCCCACGTCGTCGATCGCGGATCGCGTGCTGGCCCTGCTCACCGAGGTCGAAGGGGAGACCGGACCGCGCCTCGAGCTCGACCTGATCCGCGCGCAGCTCGTGCCGCCGGCGGATGCGGCCGCGCGAGCCGAGCTCGCGAAGGAGCTGACGATCCGCTTCCCCGACGCCATCGCGGCACGGGTCGCGACGGCGCGGATGGCGATCGCGGGAGGGGATCAGGCCGCGATCAAGACGGCGCTCGAGGTGTTCGTCGCCGATCAGGGTTCACTCGCGTGGGCGATGCGTGGTCGCTGGCAGTGCGAGCACTGCGGCCACCGCCCGGGCAGCTTCTCGTGGCGCTGTGGTCAGTGCCGGCGCTGGGCGTCGTTCCGCATGGAGACCGGGATCGAGCCGCCTCCCGTGGCGTCGCGCGAGCGCCGGGCTGCACCCCGCGTCTCGCGTCCCGAGGGACTGCTCGGCGCGGCTCCCGACGAGGCGCTGCCGGCGGCGACGCTCGATTCGGGGCTGTCCGACGAAGAGCTGAGCCGCGGTGCCACGCGGCGATCGCTGATCGGCAAGGTCGGCGGTTGGTTCTCCGGGGTATGGCGCCGCGGGGCAAGGCCCGGCTGAGCTGAGCTGCGCAGCGGCGTCAGCGAGAAGGCCTGATCTGGTATACCCGCGCCGATGTCGCCAGAACCGCCCGGGGAACCGCCGTCAGGCGAAGGTCCATCCGGCGGCATTCCGCGGCCGCTGGATCCGAGCGGTCCGATCTCGTCCACCGGTCGCACGCGATCGCAGACGCTGTTCTCGTCCGACAACCCGTTCTGGCGGTTCATCAAGCGCTGGGGCTTCCTGCTCGTGGTCGTCATTATCGCGCTGTGGGGGCAGGCGGTCCTGCTGCCGTTCATCTTCGCGGGCCTGATCGCGTACGTGCTCGCCCCCGTGGTGAAGTGGATCACCGAGCGCAAGGACGGCTCGACGCGGATGCCGCGCGGGGTCGCGATCATCCTCTGCTACATCGTGTTCATCGGTCTGCTGACTGGCTTCATGTTCCTGCTCGTGCCGCGGTTGTCGTCGGACGTCGCGCGCCTCGGCAAGGAGGCCCCCGGCCTCTACAAGAAGATGAACGAGACGTGGACGCCGGAGATCGCGCGCTGGCTCGAGGGAAAGTTCCCGTCGCTGGCGGGTGTGAAGACCGCACCGGAAGAGCCGGCCGTCGTTCCCGACGTCCCGCTACCGCCGGGGACCGCGTTCGTCGCGACGCCGCTGCCCGACGGCAGGTTCGCGGTCCAGATCCCGATCAACGGCATCGACATCCGGCCACTCCCCGACGGCACGTATCACGTGCAGACCAACGAGGCACCGCCATCGCCGCTGACCACCGAGGACAAGCTGCGCGCGTTCGTCAAGAGGGGCATGGCTGCGGCGCAGAGCAAGCTCAACGACCTGGTGCAAGCAGGGCAGGCGTTCCTGTCGAGCTTCATCAAGGGCATCTTCATGTTCTTCTTCACGCTGATGATCGCGGCGTTCATCCTCCTCGATCTTCAGAAGGTGCACGGCTTCCTCCGCGGGCTGTTCCCGCAGAACGTGCGCGGCGATTACGACGTGATCCTCGAGGGGATCGATCGCGGGCTGTCGGGCGTGATCCGCGGCCAGCTGTTGATCTGCCTCGTCAACGGCATCCTGACCTACATCGGGCTGCTGATCTTCGGTGTGAAGTACTCGCTGATCCTCGCCGTGGTCGCCGGCATGCTGAGCCTGATCCCGATCTTCGGATCGATCTTGTCCTCGGTGCCGATCGTCGCGGTCGCGCTGGTCTCGGGTGACAGCGGTATCGACATCTTCCGTGGCGTCGCGATGACGTTCTGGATCATCGGCATCCACTTCATCGAAGCGAACCTGCTGAACCCGAAGATCATCGGCAGCGCCGCGAAGATCCACCCCGTGTTCGTGATCTTCTCCTTGTTCCTCGGAGAGCACAGCTACGGTCTGGTCGGCGCATTGCTCGCGGTGCCGATCCTGTCGGCGATCCAGGTGGTGTTCGTGTTCCTCTACAAGAAGACCTGGAAGCAGTCGATCCCGCGCGAAGCGAGCGGCCCGATCCTGTCCCCGATCACCGTTCCCCAGGACCTGCCGCCCACCAAGTCGTGACCCGGATCGCGGCGTGTACCGGGGCGGATTGAAACGAGGGCAGGTGGGTGGCACGCTCGACGTGATGCGCTTACGTGTGGTGGCTACTTGCTTGGCGTTCAGCGGAATCGCGTACGCCCAGCCGGGAGCGACTTCACCTAGCGCACCGCAAGATCCCTACGGTCCGCAGCTGCCGCCCGGCGTTGCGAAGCCGCCTCCGGCGCGCCCCCCCGTCGGTCCAGCGCCCGTCGGTCCAGCGCCCGTCGGCAACGCGCCACCCGGCAACGCGCCGATCCTCCCCACGCCAAACCCCGACGATCCGGTGCTCGGCGAGCAGGTCGCGCAGTCACTCGTGCATCGCGCGCAGGAGCTCTACGACGCGCGCGTCTATGCCGACGCGAAGCAGCTCGCTGTCGAGGCGCTGGTCAAGAGCCCGAAGGGTGCGGCGGCCGAGCACGCGAGATACCTGATCAAGAAGATCAACGACCAGCTCGGGATCGACGACACGAGCTCTGCCAAGCCGAACCCCGACGGTGTGGATCTCACGCCGTTCTCGGATCGCAAGCCACCGGCCAAGGAGGTGCCGCCCGCCCCCGAGCAACGGCGCGCGAGCAAGACCTCGACGAGCGTGCATGCAGGGCTCTACCTCGGGCTGATCGGCACGACGATCGGTGCGTTCTTCAGCGACGAATCGCCGGCGCGCGGGGCCGTTCCCGCGGGGCTCGCCACCGGTGCTGCCGGTGCCGTGTTCCTGCCGCAGCTCGTCGACAAGCTGCACTGGAACGAGGCGCAGCTCCGCACCACCGGCTCGGCCTCGGTCTGGGGCGGCGTGATCGGCGGGCTGTTCGGCGACATCGCAAAGAAGCGCAACACGACCTCGCGCCAGGTCCTCGTCGGTGCCAGCGTCGGCGCGACCGCGGGTGGAGTCGCGGGTGCGCTGCTCGCGCGCGACAACAACTACACGCCCGGGGACATCGCGCTGGTCGATACGTTCGCCGGGATGGGCGCGGTCGGTGGACTCACCCTCGGCATGTTGATGCAGCCGGTGGAGAGCGAGGCGTACTCCGTCAACGCGGCGCTCGGCGCGGCGGGTGGCACCGTCGTCGGCCTGGTTGCCGCACCGCAGACCAACACCACGCCGCGTCGGATGGCGCGTGTCGCCGCGGTGGCTGCGATCGGTGGTGCCGCACCGTTCTTGCTCTACGCCGGCATCCACGACGGCTCGAAGAGCAGCGACGAGCGCGCGGTCGGTGCGTTGTCGTCGATCGGCCTCGTCGCCGGTGCGTACATCGGGTTCCGGATGACGCGCGACCTGGACGTCGATCAGGATCGATCGCCGAAGAAGAAGTCGGACGAGGATGCGCCACCATCGCTGATCGGTCGCTCGTCGAGTGGCCGGTGGGAGCTCGGCACGCCGGCGATCCAGCCGCTGTCGCGGCAGCTCGCGCCCCAGGCGGGCATGTCGATGTCGCTGCTCGGCGGAACGTTCTGAGTCAGCGTTCGCTGTTCAGACAGGGACTGTCCTCAGATCCTTAACATCCGATCTCCACTCGCCCGAAATTGCTCGAGCGTGGAGGGACAGTCCTCACAATCGAGAGCCGTCAAACGAGCTCCGCTCGGCCGTGAGGAGCGTTCGTGAGGACCGTCCCCGATCGTGCAAACCAAATCCACGAGTTACCGATCGAAACGTAAGGATCTGAGGACAGTCCCTAAGGTCTACGTACGCGGAACACGAGGGCGCCGCCGAGCCGCACGTCCTCGTAGTCGGCGAAGCCGATCCGCTGGAGCCACGCGCGCAGCTCGCTCTGTTCGAAGCGACGGATGCCGGCGGCACGGGCCGCGAGGCGACCGAGCAGCGTGGGCGCTTCGGCGAACGTGGAGCCGACGTAGTGGCCGTTCGGACGCAGCACGCGGCGGATCTCGCGGAAGACTTGTTCCGGGTCGTCGTACGCGTGGAGCGCTCCGGCGTTGTTGACGCCGCCGAACGCACCGTCGACGAACGGCAGCGCGTGGGCATCGCCGCGCACGAGCACGACGTTGGTGTACCCGCCCGTGCGTTGCGCCGCGACGTCGAGCATCGCGCGCGAGATATCGAGGCCGACGATCAGCGCACCGGGGGCGGCCGCGGCGAGCGCGCGCGCGAACGCGCCGGGACCGCACGACAGATCGAGCCACGGGCCGGGGCGATCGTCGAGCGACAGGCCGTGCTTGTGGATGAACAGCTCGCCCGGCAAGCCGCCGACGGCCTTGCCTGCGCCGGCGCCGGCGAACAGCCGCACGAACGACGGGCGCCAGAACCGGTCGTAGAGCCGCGCGACCAGATCGCTCTCCATCAGCCGTTGCTCGGTGTTCGACGCGGTGGGCTCGCCCGCCGTGTGGTCGATCAGATCGAGGACGTGCGGGTTGGTGTTCGCAGGCTCGAACCCGCAGGTCATGCAGCGGATGTCGCGCAGGCGCTTGAACGGCGCCTCGCCCTTGCAGCGTGGACAGGCCAGGATCGGCAGGACGGCGGGATCCACGCCTTGTTTTACGGCAAGCCGGTGTGCCTGGGGTTGGACGCGGGCAGGGTTCTGCGTTACGACGCCACGAAGAGGGATCATGAGACACACGAGTAAGGTCGTGCTGGCGGGATTGCTGGCGTTCGGCCACGCGGCGGCACAGCCGGCGGAGCTCCCACCTCCCGCACCCGCCCCGAAGCCAGCGCCCAAGCGGCCCGCGCCGAAGGGCACGCCGAAGAAGCTGGATCTCGGTCCCGAGACCGCGGCGCTCAACGGCGCCGACGACGACACCGCGATGGCCGCCGCCGCCACCCTCGGCACGTCGGAGCAGCCCGCCGCCCACGATGCGTTGCTCGATGCCCTCGCGTTCGGCCTGCCGCCGCGCGTGGCCGTGGCGTCCCTCGCCGCGCTGACCCAGCATCCGGCGCCCGCGGACGTCCAGGCGCTCAAGCGCTACGCCGGCCATCACACCCCCACGGTGCGCGCCGCCGCGATCAACGCCCTGGCGAGCTATCCGAACCCCGAGGCGCGTACGGCGATCGCTGCCGCGCTTCACGATCCGGCGGGCCTGGTCCGCACCGCGGCTGCCGGCGCCGCCGCGAAGGGCCGCGTGCGCGACGCCGTCGAGCCGATGCTCACGCTGCTCGCGAAGGGCGAGGAGTCGTCGGCGCGCTCGCTCGCCGCGCTCGCCGATCCGGATCTCGCACGCAAGCTCGCCGATCAGTACGGCAAGGTTCCCGACGCGTCGCTCGCGCTCGCCCTCGGCTTGATCCTCAAGCGCCAGGACTTCGGTCCAGATCCGGCGCGCGTCGAGATCGTGCGCGCGATGGCGAAGATCCAGGACATCGCCGCGACCAACCAGCTCTAGGACTACCTCGACGTCACGCCGAAGAATCCACCGCGCCCGTCGCGGCAAGAGGCCGAGATGGTGTGGACCGCGCGCACGGGCGGTGGGAAATGAAGGCGCTGCTCCTCGTGGTGTGGCTCGCCGCCTGTGGTGGCGCGAGCGCGTATCGGCTGACCTCCGACGAGAACAACGGCTACGAGCTCGGTCGCGCGCTCCAGCGTCGCCAGCTCCCGGCGCAACCCGCACCGGTCAACACGAGTGGCCAGCCGCGGTTGTTCGCGGTCACCGCAGGAGCGGGTGCGAACAAGACGATCGTCGCCTACGACCTCGCGAGCGGAAACGTGCTGTGGAAGGTCGACGCGCCGGTCAAGTCGCGGATCGTCGTCGGTGGCGACTTCATCGCGTGTCTCGAAGGAACCCAGATCGTCGGCCGTGATCAGGCACGCGGTCAGCCGCGCTGGCGGATCGACGCGGACAACTTCGTCGGCGTCGCCGCGGATCGCGAGCGCGTCTACCTGACCACCGGGGGCAACAGCAAGTGGTGGATCGCCGGCTACGACGGCGGCTCGGGGAACAAGCTCTGGAAGGAAGATGCCTCGGGTGCGCTCGGCGCGCCGGTGGCGCAAGGTGGCCTGGTCTACGTGCCGTTTCTCCGCCAGTGGCTGGTGATCGCCGACGGCAAGACCGGCAAGCAGAGCACGCGGCTGCGCGGCATCGATCAGGACATCACGATGGTGCGCGCGAACAGCAGCACCGCGTACTTCGGCAGCAAGCAGGGCATGTTCGAGCTCGACGGGCGCAGTGCCTCGGGCAAGCGCACCGACGCGACGTACGGCACGGTCAAGATCCCGGTGCAGCTCGACGGCACGTCGTACGCGCCCGAGGTCTACGATCCAATTCAACAGCAGTACACCGCCGCCGATCGCAAGCGCGTGCTGTGGACGACGACGCCCGTCACCCAGGGGCCGATGAAGCTCGGCGGTGACGGCTACGCGGTGCACTACTTCCGCTTCCTGTTCGGGTTCGGCGTCGACGGCGGCATGCGGTGGGCATACAGCCAGCCGCGCGTCGAGCTGGTCGCGTCGGCGCACACGGGCAACGCGATCGTCGCGATCTCGGCCGCCGGCGATGTCGTCGCGATCGATCCGCAGACCGGCGCGGTGAAGAGCCGCAAGAGCCTCGGCACCACGGCGCCCGTCCTCGGCGCCACGTTCGACGCGGACGGTTGGGCACCGACGGGCCAGGCGGAAGCGATCGAGACGGTCGCCGCACTGGTGTCGATCGCGCGGGATCGCGATGCGCGCTTCGATCGCGTCAAGGAGCTCGCGGTCGCCGCGCTGGCGAAGCTGCCCGGCCCCGAGGTCACCAGCCAGCTGCTCGCGGTGCTCGCCGACAATCGCGCCCCGCAGAAGCTCAAGGACACGGTCGTCGACCTGCTGGTCGAGCGCAAGGATCCGAGCAGCCTGCCGGTGTTGACCCAGCAGCTCTCGGTGCGCACCGATTACATCGCGCAGACCGAGCCCGAGGCCCTGGGGGCGGTGGCGAAGGCGATCGCCGGTCTCGGCGGGATGAACCTCGACAAGGCGCACGTCGCGGCGGCACTCGCCGCGCTGCAAAGCCACCTCGAGACCGGTAGCACCGCGGTGCCGGACCTGACCATGGTGGCCAAGGCGATGGCCGCGATCGGCGGTGGGGCGGAGCGCCCCGCACTGGTCTCGCACCTGTTGCTGTACCGCGCCGACGACGAGGTGGGGAACGATGTCACCTGGGCGAAGGTCGTGGTCGCCGCGGTCGCCGGCAAGGCCGGAGCCCCCGAGCGCGAGCTGCTCCGGCAAGTCGCCGCCGATCCGCGCACCAAGCCCCCCGTGAGTGGCGCGATCCGCGACCTCATCAGCCCCGACTAGCGCTACGCTACGGGCCTTGTCGCGCCGCTACCGGATCATCATCTGCCGTGGGCCCGAGTGCGGCGATCGCCGGGGCTCCGCGGGGCTCCACGAGGTCTTTCGCTCGGCGCTCGTCGCAAAAGCCGCCCGTGCCGAGACCGAGCTGGTCTGGCAGTCATGCTTTGGGCGCTGCACGCAAGGCCCGAACGTGTTGGTGAGAGAGATCCTCACCGTGGCCGCACCGACGCTCGGAAGTGGCTTTGCAACCGCACCTGGCCCGCGCGGGTCGACCGCCCTGTATAATCGTATCGATTCCGGCCGAGTTGAACGGATCGTGGCGCAACACATCGGCGAAGGCACGATCATCCGAGAGTTCATCGAGCGACCGGGCATCCACCCACTCGAACCTCTGAGACCATCGACGGCGAAAGACAGCGACCCATGATGCGAACCACTCAGCTTGCCGTGTTCGGTGCCGTGGCCCTCGTCGCCTGCAAGGGTGACACGGTCGTCAAGATCGACCCCGCCACCCAGACGGCGCTCGATAACTGCAAGAAAGACTTCGACGAGCAGAAGAAGCTGATCGCGACGCTGCAGGAGCAGAACACGCAGCTCCAGACCAAGCAGCCCACCGCCGGCGAGCTCCTCGTGACGATCGAGGGCGACATCCTGAAGATCAAGCCCAGCCCGGGCGGCAGTACCCCGGTGGGTCCGCCGCCCGACAACAAGGCGGCCCTGGCCGCGTCGACCGAGTTCTTGAACGTCGTCCGCAAGTCGCGGGGGGCGATCCAGAAGTGCTACGAGCAGGCGCTCAAGAAGACCACCGGTCTGCAGAGCAAGACGGTCACGCTCACCGTGTCGACCAGCTTCTCGCAGCAGGGCGCGTACAAGAACGCGAACTTCTCGCCGTCGCTCGGCGACACCTTCGATACCTGCATTCGCGCCGTCGCCACCAAATGGGTGCTGCCGCAGAACTCGCCCGCGATGACGTTCCAGGCGCAGGTCTCGCTCACTCCCTCGTGAGGAGCAGGGCGGTCCGAACAACGAGGCCGAGGTGAGCGAGCTGGACGATCTCCAGCGCAGGCTCGCCGGTGATCCGACCAACCTCGGACTGCGCGTCGCGCTCGGTGGGGCGTTGCTCTCCGCCGGCCGGATCCCCGAGGGTATCGAGCTGTATCGCTCGGTCGCGATCGCGTATCGCGATCAAGGGCTGACGCCGCAGGCGATCGCGGTGTGTCACGCGGTGCTCGACATCGCGCCCACGGATGCGATGAGCCTCGGCCTGCTCGCGGCCCTCGGCGAGCGACGTGCCGCTCCGTCGGCATCTAGATCGTCGTCGCCGCAGGGCTACCCCGACCGCACGCCGCTCCCCGCTCCGCTGCCGTACCACGTCGCCGATCCGACCCGGCAGCTCCGCCGTCAGAGCGAGCCCGGGCTAGGTGGGCCGACGACCCCGAACATGGTCGCGCAGGTCCCGCCCGACGAGCTGACACCGATCACGCTGCCGCAGGGCAGTACGCGCGGCCTCGTCGATCTCGACGACGTGGTCACGCCGTACGTGCGCGAGGACGTCGATCCACGCGACACCGATCGCGAGCTCCCCGACCTGACGAACCCGAACATGCCGGTGACCTCGACGTCGCAGCGGCTGATCGCGGGCGCGCTGTTCTCGACGATTCCGCCCGAGCATCGCGCCGGTGTTTACGCGCGATTTCGTACGCGCTCGGTGCGCTCCGGCGTGACCGTGATCCGCCAGGGCGAGATCGATCACCCGCTCGTCGTGGTCGGGGTCGGCGAGCTCGCGGTGCGCGTGCAGCGCGGTCACGAGGTGGTGATGCTGTACGAGGTGCACGAGGGCGAGCACGTCGGCGAGGGGTCTCTGCTCGCTCGCAAGCCGTCGCCGGCGCACGTGGTCGCGGTGAGCGACTGCGAGCTGGTCACGCTGCCGCCGAAGCAGCTCTACGAGATCGCGGGTGCGTTTCCGGCGCTGTGGGCGCGGCTCAAGGACATCGCGGAGAAACGCGAGCGCGCGTTCAGGCAGCTGCTGGGATGAACGCTAACGCCGGGTTCATTTCAGCTCCCTTCAGCTGAGACGATCACCGCGGCGACGTTGTCGACCGGGCGATCCGGAACTGCGGGCCCGGGTCTGCTTTCTTTGCGCTTCGGATGTCTTATAGACAGGATTTTTGGCGCGAGGACTCGCGACCGTCATCGCCAGTCCGCTCGTGTCGGAACGACATGACCGGACTCTGCTCTAGTCCCCGGAAACTGTGATTTGACGACACGCTGATCGAGCCGAAGCGATCGATCTCGCAGCGATCGATCTCGCACGAGAATCGCTTCGTGATTTTGTCGATCGTTCTCTGCTACGAGACACTAGCTGCGCTTCTGCTTGAGGATTCGCTCGAGCGCCATGCCGGCGGCGCGCGCTGCGAGGGC
>JANNBP010000376.1:0-33098 GCA_031385555.1 Deltaproteobacteria bacterium
CGAGCGCTGCGATGCCCTCGAGGTCCGCGCGCGTGCGCATCGTGCCGTCGGGGTTGTTCGGCGTCGCGAAGTAGATCGCCGAGGTCTTGGGCGTGATCGCGGCCTCGATCGCCGCGAGGTCGAACGCGACCTCCACCGGGGCCACCGCGTTCGCGAGCGCCATCCCGCGGATCAGCGGCCAGTGCGGCGTCAGCAGGATCAGCTCGTCACCGGGATCGCAGAGGGCCTGCACGGCACACGCGAGCGCATGGGTGGCCCCGCACGCGACCTGTACGCCATCGCTCGATATCGCGAGGCCACTGCGCTGCGCTTTCTCGACGAGCGCGTCGACCAGCGGCGTCCACCCGTTGGGACTGCCGTATGCGTAGAGATCGAGCGGCGAGAGCTCGGTCCATGTCACCTCGTCGAGCCGGTGCGGCGGCGGCAGGTGGGTGTCGCCGATCTGCAGCGGGATGAGGTCACCGGGGAAGCTCGCGAGGTGCTCGCGCAACCGGGCGAAGATCGATGCCGGAACGGCGACGCCAGCCGCGGACAGATCGGGAAACCGTGACACCGACCGCACGCTAACATTTCCCATGGGGTCCCCGGCTTCGCCACCCCATCTGCGCGGCCTACTTGAGGTTCTCAAGTGGGCTCTGCTTTAGCATCGGTCCCGGTGACTCCGCACCGTGGTAGGTTCGCGACGTTGCGGGCCGATCTGCCAACCGCCGAGCTCGTCGATCATCGTCCGCGGCCACTGCGGTTCGAGCTGTCGCTTGTCGTGATCCTCTCGCTCGCCGTGCTCGTGCCCGGCATCTGGAACTACTCGCTCGTCGATCCGTGGGAGACCCACTACGGCGAGGTCGCCCGCACGATGCTGCAGGACGACGACTTCGTGAAGACCAACTGGGTCGGCACGTCGACCGGCTCGCCGGGCGAGGTCGAGGGCTTCCGCAGCAAGCCGGTGCTGATGTTCTGGATGATGGCCACCGGGCTACGCGCGGTCGGGGTCGCCGAGGATGGCGGGTACTCCGGCGAGATGACCGACTCGGTGCGGATCATGATCGGCATCCGCATGCCGTTCATCATCGCGGCGGTCTGCGGCCTGACGATGTTATGGTGGATGCTCGCGCGGCTCGTCAGTCGGCGCCTCGCATGGCTCGCCTTGCTCGTCGTCGGCTCGACCCCGATGTTCTGCATGATCGGGCGCCAGGCGATTCCCGACATGCCGATGGTGTCGTGCACCGCCGGTGCGATCGCGCTGTTCCTGCTCGCGATGGAGGATGGCGAACGTCCGATCCTCACGAAGGGCACATTATTCCGCGGCCGCTTCCCCTGGGACGCGCGGCACCTCGTGATGGGCATCGCCGTCGGCTTCGTGCTGTTGCAGACCATCTACTACGCGATCTTCTTCGGTCGCGGCCCCCAGCTCGGGCTCAAGGGTGGGATCCCGAACCCCGCGATCTGGTTGCCCGCGCTGATGCTGTGGTTCACCGCCGGCCTGGCGCGCGACGGCTGGCTGATCTTCCGGCTGCCGCTCGTCCTGATCGGCGGCGTGATCGCCGCGATCGTCAACGAGCCGATGCCAGCCCGCCGCCCGGAGCAGTCGATGTGGCGGCACGTGTTCGACGACATCATGACGCCGTGGGAGCGCCACTCCGTCGATCGCTACCTGATCCGCGGCCTCGCGTTTCCGTTGATGGTGATCGGTGGCGGTGGGGCGGCGCGTGCGTGGGCCGCGACCAATCAACTCGCGGACCGCGCGCTGGGGATGCAGCCGATCACCCACATGCGGCAGCTCTACCTGCTGGCCGCGTACTTCTTGCTCGGCATCAGCGTGCTCGCGAAGGGCCCGCCCGGGTTCACCGTCGTCATCCTCGTCGCGTTCTTTCACCTCGTCTGCATGAACCGCTGGGCTGCGCTCTACGAGGGCGCCTACGAGCTCAAGCGCGGCCTGATCCTGATGACCGTCGTCGCGATCCCGTGGCACGTCGGGATGTGGCTGCGCGAAGGCCTGCGCTTCGTCGACGAGTACTTCTACACGCACATCCTCAACCGCGCGGGCGCCGGCGTCGACAACTCACCCGGCACGTTCGAGTACTACGCGAACCAGCTCGGCCACGGCATGTGGTTGTGGGCCGCGCTCCTGCCCGCCGCGTTCGCCGCGACCATGCTGCGCGCCGGCCGCGAGACGCGGGAGCAGCGTGTGCGGTTCACGCTCGGGCTGTGGGCGGTGCTCGCGACCAGCTTGTTCTGTCTGGTGCAGACCAAGTTCCACCACTACATCCTGCCGGCCATCCCCGCGCTCGCGCTCCTGGTCGCCTGGTATCTCGACGATCTGCTCGCCAAGCGCGAACGCTTCCATCCACTCTACGCCGCGCTCGCCATCGGCATCGTGTTCCTGATCACGCGCGACCTGATGTACGAGCCGGAGCGCTGGATCGAGATGTTCGTGTTTCGCTACGACCGCGCGTGGCCGAACGCGGATCCGTACGCGGTCGATACCAGCGACGGCTTCCTCGGCCTCGGCGTGTTCGCCGCTGTCGCGCTCGCTGTCGCGGCCACCCGCTGGAGGCGCACCGGCGTCGCCCTGATCGGGATCGCCGGGCTCGCGATCTGTGTCTGGGCACTCCAGGTCTACATGCCGCACGCCGGCCAGCACTGGGGCATGCGCGATGCGGTGCGCACCTACTACGAGCAGCGGACGATCTATGGCGAGAAGCTCGTCTACTTCGGCGAGCGCCAGGCGCAGGACGACTGGGCCGACGAGGACGATGTCCGGACGTTCGACACGATGATCCCCGACACGCTACAGGTCGGGCAGCCGATGACGGTCACGATCCAGATCAACAAGCTGACCGACGAGCGCGTGGTCGAGCAGGAGATCGTGTTGCTCGGCACCTGCACCCGCATCGGAGATCACTCGGTGGAGCTGACGCTCCTGCCGAACGAGCGACGCAAGCTCGCGCCGGTGTTCGAGCGCGCCGACAAGCAACGGGCCGAGCTCGAGGCCGCCCGTGCGAAGCTCCCGGAGCTCGAGGACCGGCTCGAGGCCGAGCTCGCCGGCAAACGGCGGAACGAGCTCCAGGCGTCGATCGACCAGCTGCGCAAGCGGATCGGCGAGCTGGCCCAGCGCCCCCACGACCGGGTGAAGGTCGTGGATGCAGATCGGCTGATCGCGTGGCAGCTCTATTGGCGCGGCGAAAACTTCTGGGCCGGTGGCGAGATCTGGCCGTGGTTGCCGGAGATGAAGACGTCGTTCCCGAACCCGAACAACGTCGAGTTCAACAAGTACATCAACGATCGAGCACGAGCGCCGCTCGGTCGCCGCTACTTCGTGGTGACCGAAGCTGGCCGATTGTCAGGGATTCGTTCGCTGCTCCCGACCCCGCGTGGCCGCGACTCGTTCGAGGTGCTCGACACCACGAGCAACAAGTTCTCGCTCGGCGCCTTCGACCTGTAGGCACGTGTGCGCACGGGGTTGGCTCGGAGCTCGTTCCGAACGGCTCGTGTCAGGAATCGAGGACTCCGGCAACCATTGCGGTCGCGGCGGTGTCGCATCGGAGCTACGTGTTTTCACTCCTGGAGATAGACCGGAGTCTGGGCTGGCACGTGGAATGTTGATGCTATCCTCGGACGTTAGACCGCTGCGCTAACCGCGACTGCGCCGCAAGGGAGATCAAAGTGGCCGATCAAGAACCATCCACCACGCCGTTCGTGGTGCCTCCCACGCCCACCGGTCTGCTCGCGCTGATCCGCAAGGCGCGCGCGCGGATCCGGTTGCAGGCCGCGCTCGAAGGCGCCACCACCGCGACGATCCTCGCAGCCGCCACCGCACTGCTCGCGATCTTCTTCATGCGCATCGAGGTGATCAGCGGCTCGGCCGGCATGGGGATGATCGTGATGGCCGGCTTGATGATCGCGGGCGGTGCCGTGATCGGCGCGGTGACCCGGATCGATGACGAGACCATCGCACGCAAGATCGATCGCGCGTCGAACCTGTCGGATCGCCTGTCCACCGCCATCGCCTTCAAGCGAGACCTCGCCGCCACCGGGCACACGCAGATCGATGCCGAGACCGCGGCCATGATGGTCGCCGCGATCAAGGACGGTGCGCGTGCGGTCCCGCGCGCGAACCTCAAGCTCGCCACCCCGTTCCATCTCCCGAAGGATCTCAAGGCAGCGTTCGGCTTCCTCGCGGTGTCGGCGCTCGCCGCCGGTCTCGCGGTGCCGTCGGTCGATCGCACGCCAAGGCTGTTCGGCGCGGATCCCGACATCGGTCGCGCCGGAAGTGAAGTGATGCTGCGCGGTGAGAACCTGATGACGGGGCTCGCGCAGCCGGTCGCGGCGAGCGAGCAAGCCGCGAACGTGATCGGCGCGCCGGGGACCACCACCACTACCGCCACTACCACCACCACGACGATCGCCGACAAGGGCTACATCCCGAAGGACGCGCACGTCTACCTCGGCCCCGCCGACAAGGGCCGGCCGATCGAAGTGCTCGACTGGCGCGCGAACGGCATCCGTGTGCGGATCCCCGACGACGCGCAGGCCGGCACGACGTACCTCACCGCGTACATCGGCCAACAGGTCGTGGGTCCCGTGCCGTTCGAGGTGCTGGACAAGAACGACATCCGCAACTTCAAGGAGGACTCGGTCCTCCTCGATCCCGACGAGCGCGCGTACGTCGAGTCGATCCTCGCGCAGCTCAAGGAGCTGGCGAAGAAGGAGAAGATTCCGGAGCTCGATGACTTCATCGCAAAGATCGAGAAGCTCCTGAAGGACGCGGAAGAAGGGAAGATCAGCAAGGAGCAGTTGCTCGCCGAGCTCCAGAAGGCGGAAGAGCTGCTGAACCAGGGCATGGAGCCCGATCAGAAAGACATCGCGAAGAAGCTCGGCGAGATGGGCAAGGAGCTCCAGAAGAACGAGCTGACCAAGGAGCTCGGCCAGGCGCTCGAGAAGCAGGATCTCGAGAAGGCCAAGGAGGAGATGGAGAAGCTCGCGCGCCAGCTCGAGAAGAGCGCGATGGAGAAGGAGAAAGAGCAGCTCGAGAAGGCGCTCAAAGATCCGAAGCTCACCGAGCAGCAGAAGAAGGATCTCGAGAAGAAGCTCGACCAGGTCAAGCAGGACATGGAGAAGGATCAGAAGAAGCTCGAGGAGCAGCTCAAGGATCCGGACAACAAGCTGACCGAGCAGGAGAAGAAGGATCTCCAGAAGAAGCTCGAGGAGATGAAGAAGGAGAAGCCGCTGACCGAGAAGCAGAAGGAAGATCTCCAGAAGCAGATGGAGAACGTCGCGAAGCAGATGCAGAAGCAGAACGAGAAGGAGCAGAAGCAGGCCGAGCAGCAGAAGCAGAAGCTGCAGGAAGAGATGCGCCGCCTCGAGAAGCAGAAGCAGGAAGCCAAGACCGATCAGGAGCGCCTGTCGGCCGAGCGCGAGCTGCAGAAGAAGAAGGACGAGCTGCAGAAGCTCGACAAGGATCAGCAGCAGAAGAACGAGTCAGCGCAGCGCGAAGCCCTCAAACGCCTGCAGCGCGACATGGAGAAGGCGGCGGAGCAGCTCCAGAAGCCCGAGAAGCAGGAGAACGATCAGGAGAAGAACGAGCGCGAGAAGCAGGCGTCGAAGAAGATGCGCGATGCGGCGCGCGAGACCGGCAAGGTCGATCAGGATCAGCGAAAGCAGGCGCAGCAGAAGAAGATGTCGTCGCAGATGGATGACCTGCGCGAAGCGATGCGGCGCGCGAAGCAAAAGGGCGGCAAGGGTCCCAACGATCCCTTCGGCAAGCAGGCGAAGAACAACGATTTCGGCAAGCGTGCACGCGGTGGTAAGGGCAACAACGGCGCGTGGAAGCCCGGTCAGGGTCAACCCGGCGGACAGCAACCCGGCGGTCAGGGCCAGCAGCCCGGCGGTAAGGAACCGGGCGTCGGCCACGACGAGAACCTCACCGGTGACTCCACCGACAAGTCCGGCAAGACCAAGGACCAGGACCTTCAGGGTACCAGCGGCAACAAGGGCGGCTCGCGTCGCGAGACCATCCTCGCCGCGGCGCAGAAGGGCTTCGCCTCGAAGGGCTATCAGAAGGTCTACACGGACTATCAGAAGATCGTCGAGGAAGTGATGCGCAACGAGAAGTTGCCGTCGAGCTACCGCCACTACGTGAAGCAGTACTTCTCGAAGATCCGCCCCACCGGCGACACGACTCCCGGTGGATCGATCCCAACGCAGGGTTCGAGACCCGAGTCCCGATAGAAGGTCGGGACCCGAGTCCCGATAGAAGGTCGGGACCTGAGTCCCGATAGAAAGAAAGTAACGAGATGACCCAACTAGCCGAGCGCGACGTCGAAGCCAACGTCGCTTCCTTCACTGCTGACCTACGCAAGCTGCGCGAAGAGATCGGGACGATGATCGTCGGTCAAGAGACGATCGTCGAGGGCGTGCTGATGTGCCTCCTCGGTGGCGGCCACGCGCTGCTCGAAGGCGTCCCCGGCCTCGGCAAGACGATGCTGGTGAGGACGCTCGCGGAGACCATCCACGCGACCTTCTCGCGCGTCCAGTTCACGCCGGATCTGATGCCCGCCGACATCGTGGGCACGAACGTGATCACCGAAGAGAACGGCGTGAAGCGGTTCGAGTTCCAGCGCGGCCCGATCTTCGCGAACATCGTGCTCGCCGACGAGATCAACCGCGCCACGCCGAAGACGCAGTCCGCGCTGCTCGAGGCGATGAGCGAGGCCTCGGTCACCGTCGCGAAGACGACGTACAAGCTCGAGAAGCCGTTCTTCGTGCTCGCCACGCAGAACCCGCTCGAGATGGAGGGCACCTACCCGCTTCCGGAAGCGCAGCTCGATCGCTTCTTCTTCAAGCTGGTCGTCGAGTTCCCGAAGCGCGAGGCGCTCCACACCATCCTCGACCGCACCACGGCGGATTCGCAGCCGACGCCGAAGGCCGTGATCCACAAGGAGCGCATCGTCGAGATGCGCGAGCTCGTGCGTCGAGTTCCCCTCGCTCGCCAGATCCAGGACTACGCCGTCCGCGTCGTGCTCGCGACCCACCCGGAGAACCAGGAATCGACGGCGATGAGCAAGCAGTTCATGCGCTACGGCGCCTCGCCGCGCGGCCTGCAGGCGATCATCCTCGCCGCCAAGATCCGCGCGTTGCTCGAGGGCCGCTACGCGGTCGCGATCGACGACATCCGCCACGTCGCGGCGCCCGCGCTGCGCCATCGCATGATCCTCAACTTCGAGGGTGAAGCCGAAGGCGTGAAGGCCGACGCGATCGTCCAGGAAATCCTCAAGGCGACCCGGGAATCGTAGTGGCTACAAACCGGACAGGCGCCTCGGGCTCGTTCAAGTCGATCCCGAGCATGGCCAGTGCGTCGATGACTGGCATCAAGGCTGCGCAGAAGGTGCGGGGCAATCGCGCCGAGGATCGCTCCGAGCTGTTCGACGACAGGTTCCTCAAGACGCTCGAGCACCTGCACATGGTGTCGCGCAAGGTGTTCGCCGGGAACATCCGCGCCGAGCGCCGCACCAGGAAGGTCGGCTCGGGGATCGAGTTCGCCGATCACCGCACGTACTCGCGCGGCGATGACTTTCGGTACATCGACTGGAACCTCTACGGTCGGCTCGACAAGCTCCTGCTCCGCCTGTTCGAAGAAGAAGAAGACCTCTACATCTACATCCTCGTCGACGTCTCGGACTCGATGTCGATCGGCTCCCCGTTGCCGAAGCTGCACTACGCGATGCAGGTCGGCGCCGCGCTGACGTACGTCGGGCTCGCGAACCTCGATCGCGTCTCGATCATCCCGTTCGGCGACAAGCTCGTCGACCGGTTGCCGCCGTCGCGCGGCAAGAACCGGATCTTCCGCACCTTCCAGTTTTTACGCGATTGCGAGATCGGCGGCCGTACCGAGCTCGCCGACTGCATGAAAGACTTCGTCACGATGAACAAGCGCCGCGGCCTCGCCGTGGTGATCAGTGACTTCTACGATCCGAAGGGCTTCGAGCAGGGCATCAACACGCTCCGCTACAACAAGTTCGAGCCGTTCATCCTTCAGGTCTACGACAAGAAGGAAGCCGACCCGGAGCTCCACGGCGACCTCGCGCTCGTCGATTGCGAGACGGGTGACACGCGTGAGGTCACGGTGTCTCGCGGCTTGCTCGAGCAGTACAAGGCGGCGCACGAGGCGTACTGCAAGGAGCTCGAGGCGTACTGCACGAAGTACGCGATGCCGTTCTTCCGCACGCACACCGGGATCCCGTTCGATCAGCTGGTG
Organism: Deltaproteobacteria bacterium; assembly: GCA_031385555.1. Lineage (GTDB taxonomy): Bacteria > Myxococcota_A > Polyangia > Haliangiales > Haliangiaceae > JABFXX01. Next base: position 8,255 of record JANNBP010000376.1, read on the forward strand.
CTCAAGATCTTCCGATCTGGAGGGTTCTTGCGATGAACCTGTTCGGCCCCGTCGGCGGCTCGACGTTCCTCTACATCGCGCTCGGCACCGCCGCGCTCGCGATCGGCGCATACATCATCAAGATGCGCCGGCGCCGCTTCGAGGTGCCGTTCAGCGCACTGTGGAAGCGCGTCCTCGAGCACAAGGATTCGAACTCGCTATGGAAGCAGCTCAAGCGGCTGCTGTCGCTGCTGCTGATCCTGGCGATCCTCGGCATCGTGTTGTTCGCGGCGCTCGATCCCACGCTCGGCAGCGAGGATCGCGAGGCGCGCAACGTCGTCATCCTGATCGACGCCTCGGCGTCGATGAAGGCGATGGATGGGGACGACGACGGCCGGATCTCGCGGATGGAAGCTGCGAAGAAGAAGGCCGGTGAAGTGATCGACTCGATGGGCGGCGGCGACTTCGCGATGGTGATGCGCGTCGATGGCCAGGCCACGCCGCTATCGCGGTTCTCGGCCGACGTCCCGATGCTGCGGAAGGTGATCTTCGGCGGCAGCACGGAGGCGAAGACCGCCGGCACCACGCTCAATGGCAAGCTGGTGAAGGAGGACGAGAAGAAATTCGAAGGCATCCAGGCGAGCGACACACCAGCGGATCTGCCGCGCGCGCTCGGCGCCGCCGCGGATGCCCTGCGCGATCGCCCGAACCCGCTGATCATCCTGATCTCCGATGGTGCGTATCCCGAAGCCCAGCTCGGGCTCGTGTCGTGGGATCCCGCGGGGCCCGTCGCACCGCCCCCGGCGCCGAAGCTCGGCCCGAGCACGACCAAGACCAACGGCGTGTCGAGCCAGTGGGACGCGAAGACGCTCGCCACCGTCGACCTCTCGAAGATCGACGTGCGCTACCTGCCGGTCGGCAAGCGCAGCGACAACGTCGGCATCGTGGCGTTCAACGTGCGCCGCTACATCGCGAACAAGGCCGCGTACGAGGTCTACATCGAGGTCCAGAACTTCGGCACCGAGCTCGCGCACCGCCAGCTCGCGCTCTACAACGGCAAGACCCAGGTCGAGCTCAAGAAGCTCGACATCCCGCCCGGTCAACGCGTGCGCAGCATCGTCTCGAAGCTGCCGGCGAGCGCCGAGAGCGAGCTGCGTGCCTCGCTGCGCCCCGTCGAGGGGGCGAACGGCTCGGACTCGTTCGAGCTCGACGACACCGCGTACGCGCTGCTGCCGCAACGCAAGAAGCAGAAGGTGTTGATGGTCACCGACGACAACCTGTTCCTCGAGGCCGCGCTCCTCGTGCTCGACGACGACATCATCCCGACCAAGCTGTCGCCGGCCGTGTACGACGCCGATCCGAGTGTCGCGGAGAAGGTCGACGTGGTGATCTTCGACGAGCACACGCCGAAGGAGCTGCCGCCGCCGCCGGTGAATCTCTTGTTCTTCCACCCGACGGGTGACAAGAGCCCGTTCGTGATCCGTGGCGAGGTCAACGCGCCGCGCATCACCGAGACCGACGAAGGTCACCCGATCATGCGATGGGTGCAGATGTCCGACGTCTATACCGACAAGACGGCGGTGTTCGCGATCGACAACAAGAAGGGTGAGACCGCGGTGGCGTACTACGTGCGCGACGCGATGATCGCGACCAAGCGCGAGAGCCGTCGCAAGATCGTCGCGTTCGGGTTCTCGCTGCCGTCGGAGGGTCGCGAGAGTGCGACCGATCTGCCGATGCGCGTGGCGTTCCCGATGCTGCTCGTCAACACGCTCGACTGGTTCGCGGGTGACACCACGGACCTGTTGACCACCTACCCCACCGGCAAGCGCGAGCGCATCCCGCTCGACGGCGTGGTCGGCGCGACGGAGGCCGAGATCACGGGCCCCGATGGCGTGATGACCAAGGCCCCAGTGATCGAGAACCTGGCGTCGTTCTACGGCAACCGCGTCGGCTTCTACGAGGTCGCCGCTAAGACCGCCACGGGTAAGACGCTGGCGAACATCTCGCTCGCCGCGAACCTCGCCTCGGCGTCCGAGAGCGACATCGCGCCGTCGGCAGAGCTCTCGCTCGGCGGCAAGAAGCTCGAACCACCCGAGCCGTTCTCGCCCAGTACCAGCCGCAAGATCTGGGTGTACCTCCTGTTCCTCGCGATGGGGCTCATCGTGATGGAGTGGGTCACCTATCACCGCCGGATCACGGTGTAGCCATGAACCAACGCACGACCTGGATCTTCCTCCTGCGACTCGGCATCACCGTCGCAGCCGGCGTCGCCCTGTTCTTCGCGATCGACTACTGGATCGCCGATCGGCCGATCATCAGCGTCGACTGGCTACCGATGCGGCAGGTCGATCTCCTCGCACCGCAGTGGCTGCTGCTCGCCTCCGTCGTCCCTGCGTTCTATCTGCTCCGCATCGTCTCGCTGACCGACCTGTCGCTCACGCAGCAGGTCGTGCAGGCCACGCTGCGCTCGATGGTGGTCGCCGGCTTCGCGATCGCCCTCGCACGCCCGTCGTGGATCACCGAGCAGAGCAAGGTCGCGACGGTCGTCCTGATCGACGTCTCCGACTCGGTGTCCGACAAGCAGCTCGACGCGGCCAGGAAGTACGTCGATGCGATGGCGGACGCCCAGAGCGACGGCAATCTGCAACTGATCACGTTCGCCGAGAAGCCGACCGTCATTCGCGCGGATGACAGCAAGCAGCTGTCGGAGGGCATCAAGCGCCACTCCGGTCAGGGCGCGGGCACCGACACGCAGGCCGCGATGCAGCTCGCCTACGGTCTCTACCCCGAGGGGTTCCTGCCGCGCATGGCGATCGTCTCCGACGGCAACCAGACGGTCGGGGACCTCGCAGTCGAGGCGTATCGCTCCAAGGAGCTCGGCGTGAAGGTGTCGTGGCGGACGTTCGATCAGGACAAGACCAACGAGGTCCGCGTGGTCGGGCTCACCGCTCCCGATGATCTCAAGGTCGGCCAGCCGTTCGAGGTCACGGCCGAAGTCTGGTCGACCCAGCCGCAGTCCGTGACGCTGTCGCTGATGCAGGACGAGTTCGCGAACCCGCTCGAGGGGTCCAAGCGTGTCGAGCTGCGCGAGGGCAAGAACCTCGTCAAGTTCAAGTCCGACGCGAAGCGCGCCGGCGCCACCACGTACAAGGTGGCGCTGACCAAGTTCGAGAAGGACACCGAGAAGGCGAACAACGCCGCGGTGACCACGGCGCCGGTGAAGGGCAAGCCGAACATCCTCTACGTCGAGGGCGGCATGCTCCGCGAGCCGGGCTCGGCGTCGTACTTCCAGCGCGCGCTCGAGCACGAGAACATGGACGTCACGGTGCGTGGTCCCGCCGGCTTGCCGTCGAGCGCCAAAGAAATGGAGAAGTTCGATCTCGTCGTCGTCTCCGACGTGCCGGCGCACCTCGTCGGGGCCGGCCAGATGGCCGCGCTCGACAGCTACATCATGGCCGGTGGCGGCATGATCATGGCCGGCGGCCAGGACTCGTTCGGCTCGGGCGGCTACCAGAACACGCGGATGGAGCAGATCCTCCCGGTGCGCTTCGACTCCGAGAAGATCAAGGAGCAGCCCGACATCGCGCTCGCGCTGGTGATCGACCGCTCGGGCTCGATGCAGGGTCCGAAGCTCGAGGCGGCGAAGGAGTCGGCGCGCGTCACCACCGAGGTGTTGTCGCCGAACGACTTCATCACGGTGATCGCGTTCGACAGCGAAGCCACGGTCTACGTCCGTCCGCAGCGGGCGGCGAACAAGATGAGGATCAGCTCCGACATCGCGCGCCTGACCTCGGGCGGCGGCACCAACTTCTTCCCCGGGCTCAAGGAAGCCTTCGAGATCCTGCAGGGCATCAACGCGAAGGTGAAGCACGTCATCCTGCTGTCCGACGGCGAAGCGCCGGCCGATGGCATCGCGGAGCTCGTGCAGGACATGAAGTCCGCGCGAATCACGGTCTCGGCCGTCGGTGTGCAGGGCGCCGATGTCTCGCTGCTCCGCAACATCGCCGACTGGGGTGACGGCCGCATGTACGTCGTCGAGGACATCGGCGCGCTGCCGAAGATCTTCATGAAGGAGACGCAGGAGGCGCAGAAGAGCCAGCTCGTCGAGGACCTCGTCCACGTGCGCGTCGCGAAGCGCGTCGAGGCGATCGAGGGCGTCAACATCGAGAGCGCGCCGCCGCTGCACGGCTACGTCACGACGAAGCCGAAGCCGACGGGTGAGGTGATCCTGATCAGCGACCTCGGCGAGCCGATCCTGGCGCGCTGGCGCTACGGTGCGGGGACGGCGCTCGCGTGGACCTCCGACATCAAGAACCGCTGGGCGGTCGACTGGATCCGCTGGGGCTCGTATCCGAAGTTCTGGGCGCAGGTCGTGCGCACGTCGATGCGGCGCAAGGTCTACGACTCGTACGACCTGACGGCCAGGGTCGTGGATGGGCGTGCGCTGGTCACGGTCGACGCGATCGACACCGGCGAGAAGTTCGTCAACGAGCTCGATACCAAGCTCGAGGTGATCGACCCGGCGAGCGGCAAGGTCACGCAGACGTTGCCGATGGCACAGACGGCCGCAGGTCGGTACACCGTCGACTTCCCGATCAACAAGTACGGCTCGTACCTGCTCAAGGCGGTGCACCAGCGCGGCGGCAAGACGGTGGCCGAGTCACTCGGCTCGGTGGCGCTGTCGTATCCGCTCGAGTACTTGCGAACCACGCCGAACCTCGAGCCGATGAAGCATGCGGCGCAGGTGTCGGGTGGCTTGGATCAGGCGGAGCCGGCGAAGATCTTCGACGCGGGCAGCGAGTCGGTGAGCTACACGCAGGACCTCTGGCCGTTCGTGTTGCTCGGCGTCGTCGGCATCTTCTTGCTCGACCTGTACGCGAAGCGCGTGCGGTTGTTCGGCTACAGAACGATCAAGTTCAGCTAGCGGGTGTTCGCCGCCGGGATCGCCGCCGGATCCGGGGGCGCATCCGATCGCCGGCCGGAGCCGGGGCCGCATCCGATCGCCGGCCCACCATTGGTCCCTTCGAAGTAGCGCCACCAGCCGACACTCTCGCTCCTTGGCTGAATGACGACGACGCGTCGGCCGCGCACTTCGACGCGTTGCCACCACTCGCCGTCGATCACGCGGAGTTCATCGTCGACGCGACCTAGGGCCTTCTCGCAGCACGCCCTGCCCGGTCGGGCATCGCACCGCGAATTCGGGCAGGCGCGTGATGAAACTTCGACATCGGTCGCAACCGTCGCAGTCTTGCCGCGGTCATGTCGCTATGCCCGTGTTGTCTCGCTCGCTGATCCTCTGCCTCGTCGGTGCGTGCAACCTCAACCAGTCGGGGAACCTCGGAGCGACCTCGCTCGGAGACACCTCGCATCCTCTCGAGCCCGGCTCTCCCATCGCGGCGATCCGCGCGCAGTGTGGTGACGGCGCGGTGCTCGACGGAGGAACGAAGCTCCGGCGCGAACCGTACCTGCAGCAACTGTCGACCACCGGGACGTTGCTCGGCTGGGTCACCACCGTTCCCGACCCCGAGCTCGTCTCGATGTCCACCGGCGCCTCGATCACGGCGACCGACGAACCCGGCGATCTTCGCAGCGCCGGCGAGAAGCAGAAGTGGGCCACCATCGACGGGCTGACCGCGAACACCACCTACTGCTACACGCTGATGGCCGGCGACGCGATGATGGCTCCGACCGGCTTCACGACGCCGCCGACCGCGGACAGCACGGAGACGATCCGGTTCCTCGCGTTCGGCGACTCCGGCGGCGGTGGTTCGGATCAGCTGGCCCTGCGCGATCAGATGTTCGAGTTCCCGTTCGACTTCATGATCCACACCGGTGACATCGCCTACGAGGATGGCACGCTCGGCCAGTTCGAGGACAACGTGTTCGCCGTCTACAAGGAGCTGTTCAAGAACCTCGGGTTCTACCCTGCCTCCGGCAACCACGAGTACAACACCGCCGGCGCCGCGCCGTTCAAGCAGGTGTTCGCGTTGCCCGGCAACGAGGAGTGGTACTCGTACGACTACGGTCGCATCCACTTCGCGGCGCTCGACACCGAGCAGGACTATGCGACGCAGGCGGCCTGGCTCGACGAGGATCTCTCGACGACCGACCGGCCGTGGAAGATCGTCTACATGCACCGGCCGCCGTACTCCTCCGGCGAGCACGGTTCTGACGCCGGGCTGCGCGCGAAGCTGGCACCGATCCTCGAGAAGCACGGCGTGCAGCTCGTGCTCTCCGGACACGACCATGACTACGAGCGCATGGTCCCGCAGAACGGTGTCCAGTACATCGTCACCGGCGGCGGCGGCCGTGGCACGCGTACCGTCGGCTCGTCGAGCTTCACGGCGTTCTCCGAGGCGGTGATCCACTTCGTCATCGTCGAGGTGAAGCTCGAGGAGCTGATCGTCCACGCGATCGATGCGACCGGCGTCGAGTTCGACTCGGTCGTCGTGCCGATCACCCCCGCGTAGCGAGCTGGCGCTCGAGCTCGGCGATCCGCGCGTCCTGCTCGGCGAGCACGCGGCAGGCTCGAGATCGTGCTCGCACGCTCCGAATCGACGTCTCCCTGCGTCGGTGCGTGCGTTCAACGAGCTCGCGGCCGAGCACGACTGGCGGATGGTTAGCGGCGGATCCAGCTCGCGACCTTCGCGCCGGCCTGCGCGCCCCACTGCGCTGCCTGCTGCGACCATGCCTGCCCTGGGGAGCTCGCCTGATGGTCGGGTTCCCGCAGGCGGCGCATCCGCCGGTGACAGTGGACAGGTTCGTGGTCGGGAGCTCGAGGGTCTTCATGACGACGAGTGCAGCGACCGGGCCACGCGCAACTCCGCGACGCCCCGTGGAACACCAGCCGTTTTCACGCGTCCTGCGATAGACACGTGCATCCCACGAGTGGCGTACTCCGGACGCATGAAGCGCCTCCTCCTCGTCCTCCTGGCCGCCTGCTCCGGTCGCACGGCCTACCAGCGCTACCCTGGCGCACCCGCCGTGTTCGAGCGTGCCGCCTCGGATGCCAAGGCCGTCGAGATCGCCGACAAGGTGTTCGCGGCCGCCGGCGGCCCCGGCAACTGGGACAAGGCGAAGCAGATCCGGTGGCGCCAGACGATCACCGCCGACGGCAAGCAGATCGTCGATGTCTCGCACATCTGGGATCGTTGGAACGGGCGCCACCTCGGCCGCCTCCACCGCACCGACGGGACGGATCTTGTCGTCGGCTACGATCTCTACGGCAGCTTCAGCATGGGCTACGTGCAGCAGCCCGGCGAGAAGGAGAAGAAGACCAACCTCGACGAGGCCGGTCGCAATACCGGGCTCAAGATCGCGAAGGAAGCGTTCAACGAGCACACCGCGGTGATGACGATGCAGTTCCTGATGCTCGAGCCCGGTACCAAGCTCGCGTACGTCGGCCCGCAGAACGACGAGGGCGGGAAGGACAACTGGGACGAGCTCAAGGTCACGTTCGCCGATCCGCTGCGGCAGGATCTCGAGTTCCATCCCGTCGTCGATCGCGCGACCAGCACGCTCGTGCGTGTCGAGATCTACAAGGGCGCGCAGAAGATCGCGTACTCGCTCAAGGACTGGGTCACGATCAACGGCCTCAAGTTCGCCGCCAACCGCGTCAACGTCGGCTACGCGGCCGAGACGGTCGCGGTCAAGGACATCAAGGTCGGCGATCCCTCGGACAGCGAGTTCATCGCCCCGATCACGCCGTAGTCAGTTGATCACGCCACCGACCGCACGCTGCTGCCGACGCTGCGGGACGCGAAGCGCGGTGTAGGGAGCGCGGCACGTGTCGGTGCGCAGCCAGGCGGTGATCAGCGCGCTCGCCGCGGCCAGATCCATCGCGCCGACCCACAGGATCTCCCACCGGCTGCACGCGAGGCTCGACGCCGCGAACGTGCACTCGGTGACCTCGGTGACGACCAGCGAGGCGCCGATCACCACGGCCAGGATCGCGGCGCCACCTAGCACGGCGACCAGCCGGTCGAGGGCGGGCCGTACGGCGGCGAGGCGGGAGATATTCCAGCCGGTCACCGCGACGAACCCGACGAGGAGGATCGCCCAGATCCCTAGGTTTTCACCGGGGTTCATCATCGTCGTGTGGGAGCAACGCGACCACCCGCGCGCTTGTTCCAGGTTGTACCCAGACGACCCAAAACTCAGCGACAGACGGATTCGCGCCCGAAGGCGTAGGTGCCCAGGACGTCCGCCGGCAACCAGGCGTTCGGATGATGGCAACGCGCACAGGTCTGCTCCGCCGGGTGATTGGTGCCGCGGGTGCCGACCCTGAGCGCATCGTCGTGGTGGCAGCTCGCACACTGCGCTGACAGCGCGCTGATGTTGCCGTTCTTGTGGCAAGCGAAGCAGGCCTGGGTGCGGTGCAGGCCGGTCAGGTTGCAACCCACGCGGCCGTGGTCGAACCGTGCCGGCGCGAAGCTCCACTGCGTGTGGCACTCGCCGCACCGCGGCGACAGCGAGTTGTTGTGGATGTCATCCTGGCGATGGCAGTTGAGGCACAAGTTGCCGCTGCCGGCGAGCGGGCGGTTGTCGCGGTGGCAGCGCTCGCACGCGAGGTTGTCGTGCGACCCCTTGAGCGCGAAGTCGCCGACGTCGTGGAGCGGCTTGATGTCCTCCCAGGTCCGCGTCGTGTGGCACTGCTCGCACCGCGTCCCGTACTGCCCCTTGTGGATCGTTGGATCGGGGTGGCAACCGAAGCACGTGTTTGGCCGCGGCTTGAACGTCGGAGACGGGTGACAGTCCGCGCACCGGACAGCCAGGTGTTTGCCGTCGAGTCGGAACTTCGACATCGTGTTGTGGTTGAACAGCACGTCGCCGGTCGGCTCGTGGCACTTCTCGCACGCAGTGCCGAGCCGGCCCTTGTGCGCGTCGTCGTCCTGATGGCACGGCCCCGCGGAGCAGTTGGTCGGCGTGCCCTTGAACGTCTTGTCCTGGGTGTGGCACTGCTCGCACTCGAGCTTGCGGTGCTCGCCGACCAGCGTGTAGCTCCCGCCGTCGGGGAACGTCTTGTCGTGATCGAACTTGGCCGCGTCCCACGAGCCCGACTCGTGACACGGCGAGCACAGCTTGCCGAGCGTGCCCTTGTGCAGGGAGTCCTCGTGGCAGCGCTCGCCGCACTCCGCGGATTCTTCCTCGAACGTCGTGCCCTTCACGCCGGGCGCGCGATCCTTGTGGCAGAGGTCGCAGGCGAGCCCCTTGTGCTTCTTGAGCAGCGGGAAGTCCGACGTCGATCCGTGGAATTCCTTTTCGAGCTCCTTCTTATCGCGTAGCGCCTTGTCGCCGGGGCGCGCGTGGCACTTGATGCACTGGTCGTTGTTCCACCGTCCGTCGGGGAACTTGGGGCTCGCGTGGACCCTCGTGTGCTGATGGCAGTTCTTGCATGCGGCGCCGCCCTGGGCGAAGCGCTCGAAGTCCGCCGGCCCTTGCCCGCGATGACAACCTCGACAGGATGGCACCTTCGCGTGCTTCGCCTGCAGCGGCCACTTCGCGCTGCGCCCGTGATCGAAGCTCAGCGCCTTGAACGTGTTGCCGCCCGACGGATGACAGACCTGACACGCGGGCGCCGGATCGCCGAACTGCTTGAACCGTCCGCCGTGCTTGTTGTCCTTCGCGTGGCACTCGACGCAGGTGCCCGCCGGTTTCTGCTCGCCCCGCTCCTTGGTGTGGCAGTCGTAGCAGTTCAGCTTCTTGTGCCGCGGTCCGAGATCGAACTTCGTCCGCAGGTCGTGATCGAACTTGGTCTCGCGGAGCTTCGCGAACGTCGGCGAGTGACACCACTCGCAGTCTCGCTTGTCGAACAGATGCTTTGCATGCGGGCTCTGGTGACAGCCCGCGTTGCCACACGAATCGGGATCGTTGAACGGCAGGTTGAACACCGCCTTGGGGTGGCACTTCGCGCAGTTGTTGATCAGCGGCTTGTGCGCGCCGAGCAGCGGCATCGCCGAGTCCTTCTTGTCGTCGTGATCGAACCGCGCGGCCTTCTGCTTCCACGGCTTCCACACGCTCTCCGTGTGGCAGCGATCGCACTCGAGCATGTCCTGGCGCACCAGCTTGTGCGGCTGATCATTCGCGTGGCAGCCCGCCGATCCGCACACCTTGTTGGTCCCCATGTAGACCTTGAGGCCCTGCGTGTTGCGCGACTTGTGGCAAGCGGCGCAGTCCGTCGTCGCGTGCTTGCCGTTGAGCTGCCAGCCCGTCGTCTTGTGATCGAACGCCTTCGCCCCACCCACCGCGTTCCAGCCCATGATGTCGAAGGCGCGCCCCCGGTGCTCCTTGTGGCAGGTCTGACACGACTTGCCGACCACACCGGCGGAGGCGTGATAGCCCTTCTTCAACTTGAGGTTCTTCGCGAGGTCCTGGTGGTCGTGGCAGCCCAGGCACTGATCTCTCGCGATGTCGCGCGTGCCGTTGACGTGGCAGTCGTTGCAGCGCGCGGGAACGTCGAGCCCGGCATGACTCTGCGAGAGCGGCCCCGGCGAGGTCGTGAAGAAGTTACCCGGCTGCGCGAACGCGAAAGCCGGCACGAGGAGCAGGAGGAGGAGGAGAAGACGAGGCATGGGCATCTCCCAGCAGGTGGGACGCGAGGCCTAGTCGAGGGCGCAAAGACGTGCGGCAACGAAGCGAGTAGAAGCGGTACGTAGCGAAGGCATCTCCCAGCAGGTGCGCGAAGCATCTCCCAGCGGGTGGCAGCGAGGCCTAGTCGAGGACGCAACTACGAGCGGCTAACGAAGCGATCAGAAGCGGTACGCAGCGCGAAGGAAGCCTGACAACCCGGTGATGGTCGGATCCGCGCCCGTCATCGTGGAGACGCTCTGCCGGGTCAAGAACAGGCTCGTCATCCCGAACCAGTCTCGATTGAACCGGTAGTAGACATTGCCGCCGAGCATGAGCCCGGTAGAGCTCGCCGAGCCGAAGCAGGTCAGCTGGCTGGTGCCGTCGCACACCGTTCCCACCTGATCGTCCTTGGTCTTGGTGTACGAGGCCTCGGCCTCCCACTCGCCGTGGCCATCGCCGAGCTCGCGCGCGACGAACGCGCGGAACATGTTCGACGAGGTGCGCTGATACGAATCACCGCCCACCTTGAAGATCCGCGAGCCATCGAGACCGATCCGCAGCTTCTTGAACGACCGCCGATCGGAGATCCCACCGAACACCTCGACGGACTTGCCGGCCGGCAACGTGGTGTCGGTGCCGCCCATGCCGAGCGCCGGCAACACGATCTCGCCGCGATACCGGAGCGCCGTCGCGACCGTGATCTCGAAGCGCTGGAGATTGCCGAGCCCCGCCGAGATGCTCGCGCGCGCCGAGTTCTGCGCGACCCGGGCGAGGAAGGCCTCGTTCTGGACGATGTTACCCGCCGCCGCGGAGACATCGGGGTCCTGGAGGAACGCGTTCGCCTGGACGTTGAGCGTCTCGGTATCGACCCGGTTGAGCGCGACGGTGGCACGCAGCCGCTGATCGGGCTTGAAGTTCGCGCCGAGCGACAGGTTCGTCAGGCCCGCGTTGTCGGTGTTGGACCCGACGAGGTCGAGCACCAGGAAGTGATAGAAGTCGACCTTGGGGTTCGCGCGCCAGTAGCCCTGCGCCACACCGAACACGCGGGGAGACTCCGCCTGAAGCGGGGCCTGCACGACCCCGCCGAACGAACCGTAGGCGGTGGGCGTGCGATACGCGGCACCGAACCCACCCGTGCCGGTGAACCGCCCCGCGGCAGCACGCGCACCATTGTTGTCGGGGTCGGGGTTCGAGATCAGCGGTGTGTAATCGGTGTCGATCGAGCGCGATCCGCGGATCGGAAACAGCCCGGCGAAACCGAGGAAGGTCAGCTTTTCGGAGCTGGCGTAGTCGACGCGCAGGCCGTCGATCTTGACCCCTGCAAGATCCGCGATGAACTGACGACCGAAGATCACATCGCTGCGCTTGCCGCTGCGGATCAACCACAGCTCGCGAACATCGAGCTCGTTCTCGCCGAGTAGACCGGACTGGCTGCTCGAAGCTTGCGGGGTGAGCTGTCCGTTGGCGGTCGAGGCGCCGGGACTCGCGACCGCGCGTGCGCGGACATCGGCGCGCGCGTCCCACTTGCCTCCACCGAGATGGCGAAAATCGGACTGCAGTCGTAGGTCGGTGAAGATCCGCGAGAACTGACTCGCCGCAGGCGTGGCGGCAGTGGCGGGCGCGAGCTGTCCGCCCCCTTCCTTGTACGCGAAGGTGGTCGACGTCAGGCTGCCCTGCACCAGCGTCCCCTTCGACGTCTTCTTGTCGTCGACCTTGTCGACGAAGAACCGGTCCTTCTCGAACATGTTCGACTTATCGGTCCCGGACTGATCGTGGCCCGTCAGGTCCTGCTTGATGAACTCGTCTTTCTTGTCCTGCTTGCCGTCCGGCTTCTTCGACGGTGCCTTGTCGCCCGGATCCTCCTTGGGATCCGGCTCCTCGTCGCTCTCGGGATCCGGCTCCTCGTCGCTCTCGGCATGAGCCACCGACGGCCAGCCCCGACCGACGAGCGCTGTCACCAAGCCGAGAGCGAGCCACCTCTTCATGACGCGCCTCCACGAGGCACGCTCGTAGGCGAAGTCGCCCCGCAACTCGCTGTCATCGGCACACACTCTCGCGGCTGAACTTGTTGGTGCCGGCCGAGTCGGCGGGTAGCCACGCGTTCGGGTTGTGGCAGTTCGCGCAGGTGACGAAGCCATCGTGCGGCGTGCCGCCGACCCCGGTCTTCTTGAGCTGGTCGTCGCGGTGGCAGCTGATGCACTGGCCGGACAGCGCGCTGAAGTTCCCGTTCTTGTGGCAATCGAAGCACGCCTGCGTGCGGTGCAAGCCGGTCAGGTTGCAGCCGACGCGACCGTGATCGAACCGGGCCGGAGCGAAGCTCCACTGCGTGTGGCACTCACCGCACCGCGGCGACAGCGAGTTGTTGTGGATGTCGTCCTGGCGATGGCAGTTGAGGCACAAGTTGCCGCTACCGGCGAGCGGGCGGTTATCGCGGTGGCAGCGCTCGCACGCGAGGTTGTTGTGCGAGCCCTTGAGCGAGAAGTCGCCGACGTCGTGCAGCGGCTTGATGTCCTCCCACGTCCGCGTGGTGTGGCACTGCTCGCAGCCGGTGCCGTACTGGCCCTTGTGCACGGCGGGATCCGGATGACACCCGAAGCAGTTCGCCGGGCGCGGCTTGAACGTCACCGACGGATGGCAGTCCGCGCAGCGAACTTCGAGGTGTTTTCCATCGAGCCGGAACTTCGACATCGTGTTGTGGTTGAACAGGTTGTCGCCGGTCTCGAGGTGGCACTTCTCGCAGCCCTTACCGAGGCGACCCTTGTGGGCATCGTCCTCGGCGTGGCAGCCCACCGCAGCGCAGGTGACCGGCGCCTCGGTGAACTTGCGCTCGGCATGACAGGACTCGCACTTGTTCTTCTTGTGCTCGCCCTTGAGCGGAAACTCTTTGAGCTCGCCCTTGGCATCGGGCGGGAACGGCTTGTCGTGGTCGAAGCCGAGCGCATCCCACGTGCCCGAGACGTGGCACAGCATGCACTTCTTGCCGAGCGTGCCCTCGTGAAGCGAATCCTCGTGACACTGCCCCGCCGCGTTGCAGTTCGGCTTGAGGTTCGAGTACGAGACCTTACCCTTGGTGTCGCGGCCCTTGTGGCAATCGACGCACGGCACGTTCTTGTGCTCCTTGACGAGCGGGAAGTTGCCCTTCGGGCCGTGGATCTCGTCGACGACGACGTTGCTCTTGCCGACGCGGATGTTCGGGTTACCGGGGTTCAGGTGGCAACCGAGGCACTGGCTGTTCTTGAACTTGCCCTTCGGGTGATCCTCGTCCGCGTGCACCGTGGCGTGCTTGTGGCACGACATGCACTCCTTGTTCGGGTCGAACCCGGTGAACTTCTCGAAGTCGAGCGGGCCCTTGCCGCGGTGACACGAACGACACGACTGCTTCGCGTGCTCGAAGACGAGCGGGAACTTGGTGCGCGAGTTGTGCGAGAACGCGTTGGGCGTGAACTTCGGACCGCCCGACGGGTGACAGACCTGGCAGGCCGGCGGATCGCCGAACGCCTTGAACCGATCGCCGTGCTTGTTGTCCTTCGCGTGACAGCCGACCTGCGCGCAGCCGCCGTTCGGCTTGTTCTCGCCCTGCGCCTTGGTGTGGCAGTCGTAGCACTTGATCTTCTTGTGCGCGGCGCCGAGATCGAAGCGCGTGCGCTCGGCGTGATCGAACTGCTGCGTCTGCTTGAGCGTCTTGAACGTCGGCGAGTGACACCACTCGCAGTCGCGCACGCCGAACAGGTGCCCCTTGTGCGGGTTCTCCTTGTCGTGACAGCCGGCGTTGCCACAGCTCTTCGGGTTTGCGAACGGCAGGTTGAACTGCGACTTCGGGTGGCACTTGGTGCACGCGACGTCGGCGTGCGAGCCGAGGATCGGCATCGCCGAGTCCTTGCGATCGTTGTGATCGAACTTGCGCGCGCTCGCCGACTTCGCCGGCTTCCACACCGACTCGCCGTGGCAGCGCTCGCAGACCAGCATGTCCTTGCGCTCGAACTTGTGGGGCTGATCGTTCGCGTGGCAGCCCGCCGAACCGCACAGCCGATCGGTGCCCATGTAGATCTTGAGGCCCTGCGTCTTGTTGCGGACCTTGTGGCACTCGCCGCAGTCGGTGGTCTTGTGCTTGCCGTTGAGCGGCCAGCCGGCGTCGCCGTGATCCATCGTCTTCTCGCCGCCGACCGCCGACCACCCCATGATGTCGAACGACCTGCTCTTGTGATCCTTGTGGCAGGTGATGCAGGCCTTGCCCTTCACCTTGGGGCTCGCGTGATAGCCCTTACCGGCGTTGATCCGCGCCCTGAGATCGTTGTGATCGTGGCAGCCGAGACACTTCTGATCCGACACCGTGCGCGAGCCGTCGACGTGACAGTCGTTGCAGTGGTCCTGGCTATCGAGCGAGGCGTGGCTCGTCGCGAGCGGACCCGGCGACGTGGTGAAGAAATCGTCCGCGCTGGCGACTCCGCAGAGCAGCAACACGAACGTGAGGATCGAGAGAATTCGCTTACCAGGCTGCACGGGACCAACTCAGATAGATGTGAGCAGTGGCGAAACCGGTGAGGAAGATCGTGAACGGCACGTGGACCTTTTTCCACGAGTGCAGGAGCAACTGCGCTTTCGGAGCCACCACCTGACGACGCGCGATCACGATCATACGTGCCGCACGGCGCGCCAAGTCTTTTCGCGTGGGGCGATCGACTCCGAGCTGCGCCAATCTGCCGCGGCGGGCCCAGGTGCGAGGGATCCGGCCGATGTCCTGAAACACCAGCCACCACAGCGCGCGGAGGATCGACGCGGACATCGCGACGCGATGGGCCTTCGCGCGTTGTTCGGCGAGCTCGCGATCGATCTCCGCCATCGGCACGGTCAAGATCGGGCGGGCCTTCTGGAACGCGCGCTCGTGATCGAGCTCCTCGAGCTCGACGCCGCTGGAGAGCTCGGGGACCTGGGTGTAGAGGTAGCGACCGAGGAAGCCGCTGACCACGGTGATCACCATCGACCAGAACGCCGCGCTGACCCAGGAGTCGAGGCGCAGCGACGAGTGCAGGCCGACGAACATCGGGCCGACGGTACCGGCCATCAGGTGGAAGTCGAACCACATCGTGTTCGACGCCAGCCAGCGGAAGACCTTGATCCGGCGGAAGATCGGGTAGATCGCCGCGATGATCATCAGGCCGGTGCCGATCGCACCTGTCCACGTGCTCAGCTGATCGCCGGGCGTGTACTTGATGTTCTGGAGGATCGCTTCCTCGGCGAGCCCGGCGTACTTGGCCAACCCGGTCTCGGGATCGAACGCGTTGCTCTCCTGGGTGTAGAGGAAGCTCAAGTCCTTCGCGTAGAAGCGCAGCAGCACCTCACCCAACGCGACCAGGAACACGAAGATGCTGATCACCCACAGCAGCAGCGGCGCATAGCGTCCGCGCTTCATCTTCGCGACACCACCGGAGCGGACGGCGAGCCCCTCGGTGAACGGCATCACCGGCAGGACCTCTTTGCGATCGCGCTTCTGCAGATCGGCGTTGAAGCCGGAGTGCGCGAGCTCGGCCATCTTCGGCGAGCGCTCGCGGAACAGATCGTACGCGTTGATCTCGATCAGCGAGCCGGTGGGGCACGCCGAGACGCAGGCCTGATCGCCGTACGCGATGCAGTGATCGCACTTGTTCGCGATCCGGCGAGCGCGTGCGACGCGCGGCGTCCCGGCACCGAACTTGAGGGCTTCGCGCTTCTCGAGGCGGGCGCGGAACTTCTTCTTGAAGGTCGGGGCCTCGGGCTCGACCTCGATCATGTCGATCGCACCGTACGGGCAGCTCTGCGCGCACGCGGTGCAGCCGGTGCAGGTCGACTCGTTGATCACGACCTCCATCCGTTCGGTGTCGAACTTGATCGAATCGTACGCGCACGGATCGATGCACCGCTGATCGGTGCAGGTGCGGCACGTATAGATGAAGTCCAGCATGCCGAGCTGGTAGCCGCCGAGCGTCAGCCGCTTCGCGCCGTAGCGCTCCTCGCATGCTTCCTCGCACAACTTGCAGTCGATGCAGAGCCCGAGCTGGCGGACGCGCACCATCTCGCCGCTCACCGAGATCCCCTGACGAACGAAGAAGTCGAGGAGCTCCTGCTTGACACCCGAAACCCAGGCGAGCCGCTCCTTGGAGATCGACAGTGCGCGGCGCAGGCGCTGCTCGAACACCGGATGGCGCACGGCGAGCTCGGCGATCCAGCGTTGATCGATCGAGATCAAGACGCTCGGCGCGGTGGTGTAGAACGCGATCGGCTGACCGCGCGCCGCCATCAGCGCGCTCGAGTTGAACAGATCGCCGTCCATGAACAGCGCGACGTTCTTGAGGGCGAGGCGCGCGAGCGGCTCCGGCTTGATCAGCGACTCGGCCTCGCGCTCCTCCTTCGAGGCGTTCTCGTGCGCGGCCTGGAGGTTGTGGCGCTCGACGAGCTTGTCTTCCAGGAACACCGCAGCGGCGACCTGACCGGCGCCGACATAGACGACCGGGGCGGCCTGGCCATGCTGGAGCCCGATCGGATCCAGCACGAACATGTCGCGCTCGACGCGGCGGATCGAGATGCCGTGCTGCTGCATCGCCGCGACGAGATCACCGTCGGTGATGCCCTCGAACAACGGCAGCGTACGGACGACCCCGTAGTCCGCTTCGAGACCGGGTGGTAGCATCAGGCCCGCTTGGGCTGGTGGTGCGTGCTGGATAGCCATCGGGAAAGCAGACGAGCCGGAGACCCGGAACAAGCAAACAACGAGCCCGTGTACCCCCTAGCCCGTTTAGCGTCTGATTCTACCAGGATGGCGATTCGCTTTGGAGGGTTACGCCATCTTGCTATGGGTTCTCTACCCCACCCCATGGGCATTCAGGTCCCCATCAAAAAACTGATGGTGATCGGGTGCTTGCTGGTGGCGAGCACGGTCGCATCGGCGGATCCGAGCACGACCACCCCGGATCCACCGCAGCGAAAGGCGATCCCGCGGGTCGGTCCAGGGGGGTTCACGCCGAGCTGGAACCTCGACGGGCTGTATTTGTGGCTCGGCCCGACAGGGGCCGGGAGTCATGTCGACGGCGAGTGGGACTCGACGTTCGGGGCCGACGCGGCGGTCATCAGGGTTCGAGAGCGCGACGCGATCGGGGCGATCGGGGGAGCGGTGGGCGTGAGCAAATGGACCGTTCGCGACGGTGGCCGCCTGTGGCTCGACGCGATGGTCGGGACTCGGGTGTGGGGGAGGACGATCGGCGTCTCGGCGGGGCCGATCGTCGAGCTCTCGGAGCTGGCCCACCCGAGGCTTGGCGGGTCGATCGGGGTGTGGAGTTTCGTGGGGATCACACCGTTCGCCCGGGTCGGAACCATTCAAGACCTCGGGGTGTTCGGCGAGCTTGGCGTGCACGTCGCGCTGCCCGTGCTGCGACGGCGTTGACAACAGACATCCCGCGGGGTAATTCACGTCTCCTCTTCGGGGTGTAGCGCAGCCTGGTAGCGCACTTGGTTCGGGACCAAGGAGTCGCAGGTTCGAATCCTGTCACCCCGACTACGACGGAGACCCTCACCGGTCTCCGTCGCTGTTTTCGGGTGTCGCGTGTATGGTGGACAGGTGGTGGCCACCGTCGCGGTGAAGATGTCCTCGAAGTTGTCGGTGCTCGTCATCGACGACGATCAGGACATTCGGGAGTACCTCCAGGACTTCCTGTCGGCGGAGGGGTTCGACGTCACGACGCTGGCCGATCCCACGCAGGCGGTCGAACGCATCCGCGACGAGGTGTTCCACCTGGTCGTGCTCGATCTGATGATGCCGAAGGTCTCCGGGATCGATCTGCTCGCGCAGATCCGCGGCGTCGATGACGACATCGCCGTGATCATCCTGACCGGCTACCCGACGCTGGAGACCGCGTCGCAATCGATCGCGCACGACGTCTCGGCGTACATCAACAAGCCGTTCACGCCGACGGAGTTCCGCGACGTGATCGCGCGGATCGCGAAGAAGAAGGGTCTCGTGCTGCGGCGCGAGGACGAGCTGCACGCCGCGATCGGCCGCCAGATCCGCGATCTGCGCAAGGCGCGCGGGTTGACGCTCAAGCAGATGGCGCGGCGCACGAACCTCTCGGTCTCGCTGCTCTCGCAGATCGAGCGCGCGGAATCGTCGGCCTCGGTGTCGTCGCTGTTCAAGGTGGCGACGGCGCTCGACGTGCCGTTGACGGATCTGTTCGGCGGCTATTGAGGCGCGCGTGGAATTCGCCGTGTTAGCGTCGCGGCGTGCCGCCGATCAAGATTTCACCGTCGATCTTGTCCGCTGACTTCGGTCGCCTCGCCGAGGACATCAAGGCGATCTCCGCCGCCGACTACGTGCACGTCGACGTGATGGACGGACACTTCGTGCCGAACCTGACGATCGGCCCGATCGTCGTCGAGGCGGTCAAGCGAGCGACCAACCTGCCGCTCGACGTCCACCTGATGATCGAGGACGCCGAGTACTGGGTGCCGCACTACGCGAAGGCCGGCGCCGATCTGATCGGCGTGCATGTCGAGGCGTGCCCGCACCTGCATCGCACGCTCAGCCAGATCAAGGCGCTCGGCAAGAAGCCGTTCGTGGTGCTCAATCCCGCGACGCCGCCGGAGTCGATCGAGTACGTGCTCGGCGACGTCGCGCAGGTGCTCGTGATGAGCGTCAACCCTGGGTTCGGCGGGCAGTCGTTCATCCCGTCGGCGCTCGACAAGATCCGGAAGCTCCGCAAGATGATCGTCGACCGCGGGCTCTCCGTCGACATCGAGGTCGATGGTGGCGTCAAGCTCGAGAACATCGCGGAGGTCTGTGCCGCGGGTGCGAACGTGATCGTGTCGGGCTCGGGCGTGTTCGGTACCAAGGACTGGAACGGAACGATCAACGAGATGCGCAAGCGCGGCGAGGCCGCGTTCGTCAGCTGAGCGCGCCCGTGTGATACACGGTGCTCGTGCGCGTCGTGTTCATGGGCTCTCCCGAGTTCGCCGTCCCGTGCCTCCGGGCACTGGCGACGACGCACGAGGTCGCGCTGGTCGTCAGCCAGCCCGACAAACCGGCGGGGCGTGGCGGGCAACTCTCGGCACCGGCGGTCAAGACCGCGGCGCTCGAGCTCGGACTGCCGGTGATCCAGCCGAGGAGTGCGAGGAACGGCGAGCTGCGCGACGCGATGAAGCGCACCGGAGCCGAGCTCGCGGTGGTGGTCGCGTACGGCAAGATCTTGCCGAAGGACGTCCTCGAGGCGCTGCCGCGCGGCTGCATCAACGTGCACGGCTCGCTGCTGCCGAGGTACCGCGGCGCGGCGCCGGTGCAGTGGGCGGTGATCGACGGCGAGGTCGAGACCGGCGTCGCGATCATGCAGCTCGACGAGGGGATGGACACCGGGCCGGTGTACCTGGAACTACGTACCCCCATCGGTGACGACGAGACCTCGGGCGAGCTCATGGTGCGGCTCGCGCCGATCGGTGCGAAGGCGCTGCTCGAGGGCCTCGACCAGATCGCGCACGGTGCGGTCGCCGTCGCGCAGGATCACGCGAAGGCCACGCATGCGGCGATGCTCGACAAGTCCGACGGCGCGATCGAGTTCGCGCAGCCGGCGGCAAAGGTCGCGGCGCGGATCCGTGGGGTCGATCCGTGGCCGGGTGCGCAGGCGGTGCTGAAGGATCAGATCGTGAAGCTGTTCCGGGCGCGCGCCGTCGAGGGCGACGCGTCGAAGGCGCCGGGGACCGTGCTGGCGATCGACAAGGAGGGTGCGCGGGTGCAGTGCGCAGGCGGTGCGGTGGTGATCCAGGAGCTGCAGGCGCCGGGTCGCAAGCGGCTCACCGCCCAACAGGTCGCAGCCGGTCGAGGCATCGCCGTCGGCGATGTCCTCGCGAAGCCCGGCGAGCCCGCGCGGATGAGCACATGAGCGCGCGCGAGGTCGCACGGATCGTGCTCGATCGCGTCGACAAGGGCGGCGCGTGGGCGACGTTGACGCTCGATGCCGAGCTGTCGCGCAGCGGGCTCGACGAGCGCGATCGCCGGCTGGTCAGCGAGCTCGTCTACGGGGTGTTGCGCCACCGCACGCGGATCGATCGCGCGCTGGAGGCCCACGCGGATCGCAAGAAGACGCCGCCGAAGGTCTGGACCGCCCTACGCATCGCCGCGTACCAGCTGCTGTTCCTCGATCGCGTGCCGGCGTACGCCGCGGTCGACGATGCCGTCGAGACCGCGCGCGAGTTCGGCGGCGACAAGGTGGCCGGGTTCGCGAACGCGGTGCTCCGCAAGCTGACCGTCGAGCAGGAGCCACCGTTCCCTGCCCTCGCTGCGGATGCGTCGCTCGACGCGCAGCTCTCCCGCCTCGAGGCGCTCCACTCGATGCCGCGCTGGATCCTCGACGAGCTGACCGCCGCGGTGCGCGGTGTCGTCGATGCCGAGGGCCACGCCACGCACGCCGCACGCGCGGCGCGGGTTGCGGAGCTCGCCGCCGCGTTCGCCGAACAACCTCCGTTGATCGCGCGCGTCAATGTTCGCCGGAGCTCGCGAGCCGCGCTCGCCGCGAGGCTCGAGGACGGCGGGATCACGGTGCGCGACAGTGCGCTGGTGCCATCGGCGTTGATCCTCGACGGTGGAGACCCGTCGCGCGACCTGGCCTTCATCGCGGGTGACTGGACCGTGCAGGACGCGGGGGCTCAGCTCGTCGGGCACTTCGCGATCCCCGCCGGCGCACACCCGATCAAGGTCCTCGACGCGTGCGCGGGGGTCGGCGGCAAGTCGACGCACCTCGCAGAGCTGACCGACGATGCCGCGAAGATCGACGCCGCCGATCAGTCTGCCGTCAAGCTCGGCTTGCTCGCGGAGACCGCAAGCCGTCTCGGCTTGCACTCGATCACCGCGCACACCTGCGATCTCACCGATCCGAAGGCGGCGTTAGCGAGCGACTACGATCTGATCGTGATCGACGCGCCGTGCTCCGGGCTCGGCGTGCTGCGCCGGCATCCCGATGCGAAGTGGCGGCTCACGCCCGAGACGATCCCGCGGCTCGCCACGTTGCAGGCGCAGCTGCTCGACGCGATCGCCCAGCGACTCGCACCCGGCGGCACCTTGATCTACGCGGTGTGCACGTTCACCCGCGCGGAGGGGCCCGACCAGATCGCCGCGTTCGCGAAGCGCTCGGGGATGGTGATCGTCGAAGAACGCCGGACGTGGCCGCCCGACGCGGACGCGTTCTACATGGCCAAGCTGGCAAGTCGACCTGCTGTTGACTAGAAGTCAGTGGAAGCTGCGCTGGCCGGTGTCAGCCGGAACCGCACGGTCGCCGGCCGTGCACGAATTGCGCATCGCGTGGCGCGAGACGGCCTTACGCGCAGCGCGGATCCCGACGGGCGCTGGCACCCGAGATGCTTCTGCGCCGAGGCGATGCGTCGTCTCGCTTGCCTCGTGATCCTCGCCGCGTGCGGGTCTGACCCGGGTCCAGACCTCGATCCGAACGATCCGTTGCCGCCGCCACCCGAGGGTGTGGGCGTGCAGATCGCGACCGAGATCGAGGTGCAGCCGGGTGAAGAGATCTGGTTGTGCCGCGTGCTCGACCTCCCGAACGAGCGGTTCTTCCCGATCAACCACGCCGAGTCCGTCCAGAACGACGGCATGCACCACATGGATCTGATCGCCACCGCGCTCGCGACCTCGGAGCTCGAGCCAGGCGACTACGACTGCAAGGACGTCTACGCGCAGCACCCGAACCTGATGGAGGACGGGATCATCATCTACGCGAGCCAGCAGAGCCAGCAGGAGATCGTCCTGCCCGTTGGCACCGTCGCAAATCTGTTGCCGCACATGCGCGTGATGCACGAGCTCCACTTCGTCAACCCGACGGATCAACCGATCCACGCGTTCTCGAAGATCAACGCCTACGAGTACAAGGACGACCACGACAAGGAGATCTGGGGTGGCGCCGTGCGCGACCTCGACATCAACGTACCGGCGAACACGCAGCAGCATGTCGAGTGGACGCGCTGCGTGATGAACCAGGATGTCGACGTGCTGTTCCTGTCGACGCACACCCACGCGCTCGCGAAGGAGACCGTGGTACGGCGCTTCGATGGGCAAGCTGCGACCGGGCCGGGTGAAGTCCTCTACACGAACACCGACTGGCACGCGCCACACCTCCAGGACCTGACGCAGGCGCCGCTGCATGTCCCGGCCGGTGCGGGCTTCGAGTTCGAGTGCACCTACGAGAACCACAGCGGCGAGCCGGTGCACTGGGGCTTCACCGCCGCCGAGGAGATGTGCCAGATCGCGCTGGTCTACACGCCCGGCGAGGCGAAGCGGCACTGCGACATCGTCGAGTCGGGTGTGCGATGAGCCTCGAGCGCATCGAGATCAAGGATTGGGTCGAGGCGACGCGACCGATGCGGAGTGCCGTGCAGGATGCGCTACACCGCCTGCGCGAGGCGATCGAGCCGTCGTCGCGGAAGACCCAGCCGTCGATGATGTCGCCACACCTGCTCGCCGTCGAAGATGCCGAGGATCTGCACACGGAGATCGAGCAGGCGCTCGAAGCGATCCAGACGTAGCTACTCGACGAGGTTCGACAGGTACGTGCCGCGCAACCGATCGTCGCGCAAGACGCGGAACGCCTCGTCGAGCACGCTGCCGATGTCGTCGAGCTCTTGCGCGAGCTCGCGGCGCAGATCGGCGGGGAACGTCTCGGGCGAGAAATCGCGGCGAGCGGATTGGTACGCGCGCCGGATCTCGAAGGCCGTGGCATCGCGGCGAACGCCGAGCAGCGCGAAGTAGTCCGCCTCGGTGACGAGCTGCCAGCGGGAGCGGACGCGATCGCGATCGATCACCATGTCGGTCTCGCCGACGAGCACGGTGGATTCGTCGGGGACCTCGGTGTCGGTGCGTCGCGCGGTGGCGAGCCCGAGCGTGCACAGCCCCCACGCGAGCGGCAGCACGTCGGCGAGATCGACGCCGGCGACGCGCGCGACGGTGGACAGATCGGCTTGGCCGTCGATCGCGGCGAGCGCGGAGCGTTCCTCCTGCGACAGATCGCCGGTGTTGCCGGTGTTGATCACGCTGTTGAGGCGATCGCGATCCGCGACCTCGATGACCGTCGACGGTGGGCCGATCATCCGCTCGAGTGTCGAGCGATCGAGCTTGCGGCGAATGCCTTCGAGCACGAGGGCGGCGGGATGGCGCGACAGCCGGATCCGCTCGGCGCTCGGGACCTGATCGATCGCGATCGCGTACTGCCCGCGATCCCAGCCGAACAGCGAATACACGATGTCCTCGACGTGGCGGCGCACGGCGGGCAGCAGCTCGCGGCGCTTCATGTAGCCGAGGTCGACGAGGATCTCGCCCATCCGGCGCCCCGACTCGGCGACGACGGTCTGGCAGCGCTCGTACTGCGACGCGGTGATCTTGCCCTCGCGGACGAGGAGCTCGCCCATCCGATCGCGGGTCTCGCTCGACGATGCGAACACCGGCCGGCCCTGATCGAACAGCACGACCTTCTCGGCATCGCGCGGCGGCTCGCTGCCCGGGACGACGCGCTTGAACGTCACGCGACCGGTGGCCTGCGTCGAGAACATCCGCGCGAGCAGCACCGGCGCATCGGAGATGCCGCGCACGATCTCACCGGCATCGGGCAGACCGCGCTCGCGCACGTGGGTGTCCCACGAGCCGGGTGACGTCACCGGGTTGTGGACGTCGATCACGTTCATCCCGCGCTGTGCGGCGCGCGCCTCGATCTTCGTCACCTCGGCGAGCGGCAGCTCCTCGCCGAGCGACGCGAGATCGATCTCGGTGTGATGATCGTGGCGCGGCGAGTGATCGATAGGTGGCGACGACGACGCCTCGCCGCCCGAGAACAGGCGCTGCGCCATCTCGGACATCTTCGCGCGCAGCTGGCGGGCGAAGTCGCGCTGCGGGACCGCGCTGTTGTCATCGAACACCTCGATCCGCGGCTCGGCGGCCGGGCGGCGCGCGGCGCCGAGCAGATCGTCGCCGAGCACGAGGTCGTCGTCGAAGTCGTCGAGGGGAATTTCGTCGGAGACGTTCGAGAGCACGTCGGCGTCGTCGTCGTTGGCCAGCGACTTCGGACCGCGTGTCGACGTGACTTCCTCGTCGAGCCTGTCCTTCGAGTCGCGGTCGCCGAGCGACGACAACGACTTCGGATTGCCCCAGGCTCCGTCGGAGGCGCGCTCGATCATGGCGACCTCCTGATCGCCGGTCGACGTCCGTGGCAACAGCGGTGGGTTGCCATCGGCACGTACGCGCGGAGTCTCGATCGTGGGCGACGAGCTCTCGGCGACCATCCGGCTC
>JANNBP010000391.1:0-18800 GCA_031385555.1 Deltaproteobacteria bacterium
GGCAGGATGCGTGCGTGCCGTTGTTGCTCGTCAGTCGCGACCGAGGTCGTGGTCGATGTTGGTTCGTGACACCGTGATCACCTCTGTCGACACTCCGGTGCCGGCGACCAGCGTGATGGTCGACCTCCGTAACTTCACGCCCAACTTCGACGCCGCCACCGTTGGCAGCGACGGCATCAACGAGTTCTGCCGATTCCTCGCCGAGTTCTACCGCGCGAGCATCGATGCCTGCCTCGCAGCACTATCGCCGGCGCGACGGGCGGACCCCGATGCGATCCGGACGAGCTGCACCGGCGACGGGGTGCTGGCGGTGTTCCTCGGCGAGTGGCACTTCGCGCACGGCTTGTTGGCCGGGCTGCTCCTCGATGCGACGCTCGGCAGACTGTGCGCGGCGCATCGGCCGGTCGCCGGGGTGCCCGCGGTTGGCTTCGGGGTGGGCATCGAATCGGGTGAGGTCTCGACGGTTCGCACGGGCCACAGGAACGCCGGCTTCACCACCGTGATCGGGCATTGCATCAACATGTCGGCGCGGATGGAGGCGTTGACCAAGGTGATCAGCGACGCGCGAGTGATCGTCGGCGACACCACGGTCGAGCTGTGCGCTGCGAAGCTCTACGGCGAGACGTTTCATGCGCTGCGCGCCCGCGAGCTCACCGCCCCCGACGACGCCGCGCGGTTGGCCATCCACGACCGAATGAACACCATCAACCGCGAACTGTGCGTGACCTACCTCGATCGCTACAACCTCAAGGGGGTCGACCAACCAAGCCCGCTCTATCGACCCGCGCTCGGCTGGCGTGACCTCGACACCCCGCGCTTCGAGGCACTGCTGGTCGCGCTCGTCAAAGGGGACGCGTCGCACCGCACCGAGGTCCGACGCGTGCTCGCGGGCGATCCGACCGGGCGCGCGTAGCTCACGAGCCCCGCTCGACAAGGCGAGGACGTGTGCTCTGCCTGCGTGGCGACACGCCTGTGAGCGTCCGCGAGGACTACCATCACTCGATGCGAAGGATCCTCGTGCTCGCCTCCGTGCTGGGAGTTGGCTGCGTCTCGACACGGCCGCCTCCGGCGCCCACTGGCGGCAGCACCGGCAGCTCGGGGGTCGTGCTGCCCACCGACCCGCGTTGTCCGGATCCGGCTCCAGCCCCGACCGCGGTGTGTCTCCAGGACTGCGGGCCGCCGGTCGTTCGCGAGGGGGAGCCGCCACCGCCGTTTCGCTGGGCGACCAAGGAGGACGTTGCCAACCGGGAGCAAGCCGGGTGCCCGCGATGCCTCGATGCGATGGTCGGGATCGCAACCCCCGATGGCGAGCGTGCGGTTTCGAGTCTCGTCGCGGGCGACCTCGTGTTCACCGAGAACGCACGCGGCAGTCGCGTGGTGGTGCCGATCCTGCGAGTCGTGCGCGTCGGCGTTCCAGCATCGCACCGCGTCGTGGCGCTCAGGCTCGAGGACGGTCGGAGCGTGCGGGTCTCGGCGGAGCATCCGCTCGCGCATGACGGCGTCGTCGGCACCGTGGAAGTCGGAGCACGGCTCGATGGCAGCATCGTGATCGACCGGCAATGGGTCGTGCCGACCGGCGGGGCGACGTGGGACATCCTGCCTGCGGGGGAGACGGGCCACTACTGGGCCAATGGGGTGCGGCTCGGAACCACGCTCCGCGTCCGTCAACCCAACCAGTGACGGTGGGTTGGGATCGAGGCGAACGCGACGCCATCGCGTCGCTCCATGCGACTCGGCCGCCGTCTGCAGGACCTCGATTCTGTGGAAGGCCATGCGACGCTCGAAAATCTGATGCTACGAAAACGTGGCCTGATCAGACCAAACGCTATCTCCCGACGTCCAATGGACGCCGTGCGGTACACCCTTCTCGTCTTCATCATATCCGCGTGTGGGGGCCGTCAGGTCATGGCTCCAAAGTGGCGCGACACGGCTCCTGCGGCGCCGTGCGAGGTCCTCGAGACCTACACCGATGCGATGGGGGCAAGTCCGCTGATCTCGAAGTACACGAGCGAAGGCCGCCTCCTGTTCGCCCAGACCCGCCTGACCTACGACGGCCACGGCTTCGAGCACGTGACGTGGAAGAACGATCGTGTCGTTCGGATCGACAGTTACTACGAGAATGCGTTTCGCGAGGGCAGTTGCGATGTCGAGGGCGGCTGTGACAAGCCCGCTTTTCGCACGGTCGAGACCAGTCTCTACCACTACGATTCCGCGGGACGTTGGAGCGGCCTCGACCACGAATTGGTCGAGTACCGCCAGCGCGAAAACAACTGGGTCGAGCACCGCGACGATGCCCGCGAGCTCCGCTACGTCTTCCAGGGTGACCGCCTCGTAGCGATCGAGGGTGGAGAGCGTGGTGACGTCGAGCTCGGCTGGAAGAATGGCCACCCAGCCACGCGGCGCTTCGATGGGCGCACCTCGACATACGAGTGGAAGAACGATCGTCTCGTCATGTATCACTGGTTCGACTACGCCCAGTCATTCGAGTACGACGTCGCCGGTCGGCTGGTCCGCGAGGAGCTCGCCAGCAAGAGCGGCGATCCGACGATCACCGAATGGACCTACGATGCCGCAGGCCGCTTGATCTCGGAGTCGCACACCACGCGTAACGAGACACGCCAGACGGTGTGGACGTACGATGCAGAGGGTCGCATCACGAGCACCGCACAAGACGGCCGCGTGAACCGCACGTTCACGTATCGCGGCTCGTGCCCCGCGAACCTGCGTGTCATGCGGGCCCCGACGGCGGAGCTGCGCTCGAACATCGGGCAGTGCATCCGCAGCCCCGGCAACGGCTACGACAACTGTTTCTACGCGCAGCGCTGAGCCGGACCAACCACCATCACGCAACGCCGAGAGTGCGGCGTGGGTGGTTGCTCAACGCGGGTCGCACTCGAGATATTGGATGGACCAGCTTTTCAAGAGCTCGGACTTGATAGCCGGAAATCGGCGTGCACTTTGACCGGGGGGCTTGCCCACAGCCGTCGCAAGACGGTGGAAGGTTAGATCCACCAATGACCCGATCGACCCTGCTCCTCGCGTTGGTTGCCTGTGGCGGCGGTTCTTCCGATCCCACGCCTTCCCCCGACGGCCCACTTCCCGACGGCGAGGCCGCGCCCGTCACGGTGTACGTGGTGCGCCACGCCGAGACCGGCTCGACGGCGACGGATCCTCCGCTCGATGCGACGGGACAAGCGCGTGCACAGGCACTGGCGACGTTGCTCACCGACGACAATATCGGGCTCGTGCTCGCTAGCCAGTTCATGCGCACGCAGCTCACGGGCCAGCCGACCGCGGCGGCCGCGGGGATCTCCGTCACCGTGCACGACGTCGGCAACAACGCGCTGACCTACGGCGAGGAGCTCGAGGTCATGGTGCGCGCCGCGGGGGTCGGCAGCGCGCTGATCGTCGGCCACTCGAACACCGTGCCGCAGACGGTCAAGGCGTTCACCGGTGTCGATGTCGATCCGATCGCGGAGACCGAGTTCGACAGGCTGTTCACGATCACGGTGCGCGGTCCAAATGCGGACGTGGTCGTGGGAACCTACTAGGCTTGGGCGCGCGCCAGGTCTGGCATCGGCTCGAGCTTGCCCCAGCGCGTCGGGCCGGCGCGGCGGAGGACCTCGGCGCGGAGCTCCGGTGACAGGCCGAGCGCGAACGCGACCTCGGCGACCAGGAACAACGGACCGTCGAGCAGCCCCTTGATGTCATCGAGGAAGGCCGGCTTGCGCCCCTCGAAGTAGTGCCCGAGGAACTGCAACGCCCAGCCACCGACGAACAGCGTGCCGCAGGTGCCGGCCCAGATCGGTAGCGGCATCGCGCCGATGATCGATCCGATCGCGGCGGTCGCGCCGAGCACCGTACCCATCGCGTTGCCATACGCCGGATCGAGCTTCCGGTAGTACCTGGTGGCGAGCGCGGTGACGCCGACCGCGAGGTTGATCGGCCCGATGCCGACCTTGGCCAGCGCGCCCTGGGTCCCGACGAGGATCATCGGGATGCCCACGAAGTGGGTGGCGATGTTGCGCTTGTCGCGGTGGTACTCGGCGTACGAAGCGAGGCGATCCACGAGGGACTTCATGTCCCGAGAGTACCCGCTTGGTTTACGATCGCGCGGGGGAAACATGTCGAAAGCCGTCAAATCCAAGACCGCAAAGAAGCCCAAGCCCAAGGCCACCGCGGCCGCGAAGGTACCGACGCCGAAGGCACGCGCGTCGACCAAGCTCAGCGTCCACGGCAAGACCGTGGTGATCACCGGGACGGTCACCGGGATGGAGCGCGCGGATGCCGAGGCCAAGCTCGTCAGCCTCGGCGCACGCTGCACGAGCGCGGTGTCGAAGAAGACCGACTACGTGTTCGCGATGCCCGATGCCGGATCGAAGAAGGCCGACGCGGAACGGCTCGGTGTTCCGGTGCTCACCGAGACCGTGCTGTTCTCGTTGATCGGTGCGCCCGGCAAACCGAAGGCCGCGCTCAAGAAGCCGATCACCAGCGAGGCCAAGAAGAAGGTGGAGGAGCGCAAGCCCGAGCTCGAGGAGGGCTTCTCGGGCAAGACCGTGGTGATCACGGGGACGTTGTCGCAAGGTCGCGCGGAGATCGCGTCGCTGCTCGAAGAAGCGGGTGCCAAGGTCGCCGGCTCGGTGTCGGCGAACACGCACTACCTGATCACCGGCGCCGGCGTCGGTGCGAGCAAGCTGACCAAGGCCACGTCGCTCGGGGTGACGATCATCGACGAGCCGACCATGAACGACATGCTCGGCGGGTAGCGCGTTCGCAACCGACCGTTGGTCCGCGTCAGAACCGCGTCAGCTTCGGAATTCGGCGCGCCACCTGGCTGCCCTTCGCGAGCGAGGACTTCGCGAGCGGCGATTCCGCGCCGGGCTCGACATAGTTCGCTTCGAGCGGCTTGACCAGCTCCGCATAGTGGGTGCGGTAGCGGGTCTCGGCAACGGCGAGCTCGCTCGATCGCGGCTTGCCGTGCAGCACCTCGTGCTCGAGCCGGATCACCTGCGCGCGGGTCTGGACCAGCTCGCGCAGCACCCGGGCATCGCGGATCTTGCGGGCCGCGTACGTATCTCCGACCGCGTCGAGCCGCACCGCGCGAAACGCTTCGGAGATGAAGTCCGCGCCGGCGGTCGCGCGATGTTCGGGCGGCAAACCGGCGATCCATCCCGGGTTCCGCCGGTCGACATCCTGCGGGGTGACGAGCTCCGACGACGGTACAGTGACCAGATCGGCCCACGTCACCGCCGTCACCTCGCGACCGTCGAAGGTGTACGTCCACCGCAACATGTAACCGGCGAGGCCGCGATGGCGCCCGGTATCGCTGAGGTTCTTGCGTGATGACGACCACGCCGGATCGATCGCGATCGAGATCCGACACCCGCGGATCGTCGCAGCGCCGGCGTAGCGGTGGATGATCGGATGCTTGAGCGTCAGCGTATCGCCGGCGATCGCGAGGACGTCGAGCCACTCGCGCTCGCCCTCGGGCTTGGTCATCACGTAGCGGCCGCCGACGATGATGCCCTCCGGGTTCTCGACCCGGATCTTCACGCTGCCCCGGTACGCATCACCGTGCAGCAGGGTGTCGACCTGATCGACCGTGCACGCACCGGTGGTGGCGGCCACCCGCAGGCCGGCGCTCAGGACCACGACGGTCGGCGGAGGCTCGAGGGTAGGGCGACCATCCGGTGGATCGATGTGGAAGGTTTGCCCCGACGTCCCCAACACGACCTCCTGATGCTGCACCTGCCCAGTGTGCCCCGGAGTCCTGGGGACGATCCAGCGTCAGGTGCTGACCGCGAGCACCACGCCGATGCCACATGCAAACGCGCAGACCATCACGAGGGCAACCACCATCACCACCTTCAGGTTGGTGCGGGGCGCCGGGATGGGCCCCAACGTGATCAGGGGTTCGGCGACCGCCGGAAGCGTCAACGCGATCTCGACCATCGCGTAGGGCTCGGACTCGCGGGCGATGGCGAACGACGGCACGTCGTCGAGAGCAAAGGGCAGGGTGTCGTCGATCGGCTGGACCGACGACAGATCGATCTCGACGCTGATCGGGTCCGGCTCGTTGTCGATCTCGACCCGCTCGTACGGTCGACTGAACTGCACCGTCGCGTCGTCCGTCGGACCCACGCGCAAGAACGGGGTGGTCGCCGCCTCGGCAGGTGCGCGGAATTTACGGGTCTTCGCCGCCTCGGAGGTCACGCTCGTCATCTCGCCATAGGTCCAGACGGCGTCTGGAAACGCTCGTCGCGTGGGATCGCCTTCTGTAATTACGTTCAGTTGGGCTGATACCCTCGGGGGTGTGGACCCCTCGCTGCAAACGCTCGCCCGGGCCTCGCGCGAGCTGCGGGGGCTGGCCCTCGACGAGCGGCTGCGTTCGGTGCCGGTCCTCGATCGCGACGCGTTCGTCGACGAGCTGCTCGAGCTCGAGCCTCCTCCGCCCGATCTCGACCTGCCCGCGGGCGCCGTGCCGTACCTGCCGTGCCCGGTCGACGACATCCTCGCGTTCGTGCGCGAGCTGCCGGTCCAGGCGACCGACGAGGTCGTCGTGCTCGGCTCCGGACTCGGCCGCGTGGTGTTCCTGGTCCACTTGCTGACCGGGGCAGCGGCGCGTGGGATCGAGATCCAGTGGCACCTGGTCGAGCGTGCGCGGGCGACGGCGATCGCGCTGCACCTCGACGTGACGTTCGACTGCGCAAACCTCGCCGAGGTCGAGCTCGATGGCTCGGTGCTCTTCCTCTACGCACCGTGCAACGGCGAGCTGCTCGCGCGGGTTCGCGATCGGATCTCGGCGCTCGCGAACCGCCGCGCGATCGCGATCGGTGCCGTGGGCGTGGAGCTGCCGTATGCGAAGGCTCGCCCGGGCTCGACGCCAGCGCTGACGTTCTACGAGGTGAGATGACGCGAGTCGTGATCTTCGGCCTCGTGTTCGCGGGTGTCGGCGCGCTGCTGACATGGGTCGCGATGCGGATGCGAAGACGCGCGAGCCGCTGCCCTATGCCCGCGTGCAGCGCGAAGGCGGTGGCGGTGGTGCGAGTGCGCAGCCGGTCAACGCCGGCACGGTGACGCGCACCGATGGCACGTTCGAGCTCGCGGGGATTCCGCCGGGGCCGTTCACGATCTCGATCGGCGCGGGCAATCACCACCCGAAGCTCGAGGGCGGCTTGCTCGCGAAGGACGGCGGCTCGATCGGGCCGATCGAGATCAAGCTGACGCCACTCGCCGAGGGCGAGACGCCGCAGCTCGAGCTCGTCGGCATCGGCGTCAAGCTGTCCGCCGACGGGGACTCGATCTTGGTCGATCACGTCTTCGCCAACAGCGGCGCAGCGGCCGCGGGCATCCTGGCGGGCGATCACATCGCCGCGATCGACGGCATCCCGGTGACCACGCTCGGGATGGACGGCACGGTCGGAAGGATCCGCGGGGTCGCCGGCACCACGCTGTCGGTGACGATCATGCGCGACGGCAAGCCGCTGCAGCTCGTCGTCGAGCGCAAGCCGCTCAAGTACGGCTAGGCCGATCCGCGTAGAGCTCGCGGATCAGCGCCGAGTTGCTGCGGGTCCAGAACGGTCGCTGCACCTCGGGGCGCTTCGGATCGATCTGGCAGGTGCCGCTGACCTCCAGCCACGGTGTCTCGGTCTCGTCGACGGTGTGGAAGTCGACGTTCCGGATCCGTGGGATCGCGACGTCGTAGCGTTGATGACTCACCGCCCAGCCGTTACGGAAGAAGTCGAACATCAGGTGATGCGTGGTCGCAGTCGCTTCCCACAGGATCGGCGGGACCAGCGGATGGACCACGCCGACCTCGAAGTCGACATCGACGAAGTTCGGCGGCGAGCTGTGGCAGTCCCAGCACGCGGCGAAGTTGACCGGCGCGAGGCGCTCTCGCGACAGCACGTGGATCTGGTTGCCGCTGATCTGGAAGCGAGATGCATCGAGGTAGACGTCGTGGCCGAGGATCGTGATCGGTGCGGGATCGATCCGCGCGCGGCAGAACGTCTGCGCTCGCGTGTAGAGGTCGACGACGTCCTGCGATCGGGTGGCGAGCCACGACGAGTTGCTTCCGGGATGCCCGGGGCAGCACACGCCGAGCGCTTCGGGACGTGGGAACAGGGCGTCCTTGTCGAGCACCGCGAGCGGCGTTGGAGAAGACAGCGTGGGAACGAGGATCTCGGGCTCGATGTCGCGAAGGGTCGTTGCCACGACGCGTGAACGAAACGGGATGCCACCGATCTGACAGTTGAAGTAGTCGAGCAGCACGAGCGCGGCGCAATCGGCGAGTGGTAGCCGCTTCGGGAACCAGAAGTCGAAGCCGTTCGCGAGCCACTCGTTGCCGTTGAAGTTCTTGCGAAGGAAGGGTTCTGTCGACGGCGGCAACACGCCGGTCCAGTGCGCGGCGGCGACGGCGTTGTAGGCGCGATCCGCGTCGCGTGCGAGCTCGGCGTCGCGAATGCTCTCGCCGGTGAGGTAGCAAGCCTTCGCGAACAGCGCGGCGATTCGCGGATCGTGCCTGACGTCCTGCTTCTCGAACACCAGCTCGGTGCGCAGAAACACCTTCCTGCCATCGGTGAATGCCGCGCCGGCGTGCTCGTAGGCCTGGTGGAACACGAAGCACTGCATCGCCTCGATCGAGTCGATCTTCAGATCCTCGATCTGCAGCGTGGGGGAATTCGTGCCCGCGGTGAGATAGATCAGCACCGTGTACTGCGAGATCTGGCCGCGCGCGGCGTCGTGATACGGCGTGTCGAAGTGGCGGTGAAACGGCTCGTCGCCGGGCTCGAACCGATTGCAGCGAAACACCGGGTTGACGTGCGAGAACCCGCGGAGGTTCGGGAGTGCGGTGCGAATCGCCTCCGTGAGCGCCTCGGCGAGTGGTGCGGCGTGAAAGATGTAGCGCTGACCACCGCGCGTGCCGGCGTTGAGTGGCTTCGCGTAGAGCGGCAGCTCGTCGAACGCGGGGAGCTCGCCCCGGAGCGTGAAGCGATGGATCTCGTGCGCGAGCTCTTGGTGATCGTCGAGCGAGAGCTGCGTGTTCGTGATCAAGCGATCGAGCGGGAGGATGTTCTCGTAGGTACGGAACGTCCACTCGTCGGGATCGGCGTAGACCACGATGAAGTCGCGCATGCCGGCCACGCGTTCGCAGTTCTTGGTGAAGGTGCGCGACAGCGAGCGCTTGTCGAGGACACGCGGGGACGTGAAGCGCGCGGTGCGTTGCGGAGACAGCGTCAAGCCGGAGGCGAGCTTGACGGGAACACCTGGCGTGCGCGGCGCCGCTTGTCGAGGATAGGCTGGTGCCCCGTAGGCATTGAGGTGCCGGACGCGATTGTCGAGTGCGGCGGCGGTGAGGCCGGTGTCGCGGAGGTCGAGGAAGTCGAGGCCATGGGCGACCAGACGCTCGGCGTGGGCGTTGGTGACGGCGTTGCCTTGCAGGTGGAGGCGACGGACGTTCGCGAACCACGGCGCCTCGAGCACGCGTTCGAGGCGCTCATCGGTGAGCCCCGTGTAGCGGAGATCGAGCGTGGTGATCGCGAGCGACGAACGAGCCAACGCGTCGATCCGGTGATCGGTGAGCTCGACGTAGCGGATCGCGAGGGCGCGGAGTCGCCGGAGATCCTGGACGAGCACGATGTCGAGCGGATCGATCGGCTGGTCGGCTTGCTCGGCAAGCAGATAGTTGTCGTCCTCGAAGACGAGCGGTCGGAGCACGAGCGCTGACAGCAGCCTGCTGGCGCGATCGGCGAGGAGCGGTCCGAGGACCTGGACGCCGCGCCCGCTGAGTGGCAGCTCGAGCCCGATCACGAAACCATGGCGCCACCGCACGTATCGCTCGGCGATCGGCCCGCGCCAGCGATCGCGTTCCTCGTCGGTCGGTTCGCGATGGCTGCGCACCAGCTCGCCACGCTGGTCGCCGTGCTCGAGGAGCCAATCGCCGTAGACGACCCACGTCTCGCGGTCGTCGGGGTCGCGGCGCAGCAGCGCTTCGAGCTCCTCGTGCACGGCCGCAGACTACCGAGATAGGCAGGTCCGTCGCGGTGACAGCGTGCTAGAAAATGACCGTGCGTCGCAGGTTCCTGATCGCGATCGCGATCCTCTCCGCTGCGCACCTCTACATCTGGTGGCGGATCGTGCTGCCGCTGCCATCGCCGGTCTGGCAGGTGGGCAGTGCGATGTTCGCGCTGTTGTTCCCGAGCTTCCCGCTGACACTCCGAATCGCTCGCAATCTGACCCGCGCGGCGGCCAAGCCGTGGCTGCTCGTCGGCTATGTCTGGTTCGGCTTCGCGACGTACCTGTTGCTCGGCGCGGTCGGCGCACACATCGCTGTTGCCTGCGGAGTCGACCCGCGCACGGCAGCGCTCTGGGCGGGTGGCCTCGCGATCGGCGTCGTCATCCTCGGGCTCCTCAACGTGGCGCGCGGGGCCGTGGTGCGTCACGTCAAAGTGCCGCTCGCAAAGGTCAAGGCGCCGTACACGATCGTCCAGCTCACCGATGTGCACATCGGGCAGATCATCGGGCGCGAGTTCGCGGAGCAGATGGTCCGTCGCGTCAACGCGCTCAAGCCCGACGCGATCGTGATCACCGGTGACCTCGTCGACGGTCGGCTCTCCGAGCTCCGCCCGCACATCGAACCGCTGCGGCAGCTGCGCGCGAAGGACGGCGTCTACGCGGTGACCGGCAACCACGAGTACTACTGGGATCCCGAGCCGTGGCTCGCGCATCTGCGGACGCTCGGGATCCGGATCCTGCGCAACGAGAACGTGACGCTGAGCAACGCGATCACGATCGCGGGTGCGGACGATTCGTCGGCGGGAGAGGACGTGCCGCGCGCGGTTGCCGGTGCAGATCCGTCGCTGCCGCTCGTGCTCCTCGCGCATCACCCGCGCACGGTGTCGAAGGCGATCACCGCCGGCGTCGATCTCCAGCTCTCCGGACACACGCACGGCGGCCAGCTGCTGCCGTGGGGCTACCTCGCGCGGCTGTTCGATCCGAAGGTCGCTGGCCTCGCGCGCTACGGCTCGACATATCTCTACGTCAGCATGGGCACCGGCTTCTGGGGGCCGCCGTTGCGCGTCGGCACGTCGTGCGAGATCTCGGCGATCACGCTCGTCCCCGCGTGATCACCAGTCTTCGTTATCGGACTGGATGTACTTCTCGATCACGAGCGCCATCCGCGTCGCGATCCGCACCGCACGGTCCGCTTGATCGTTCTCGTTGTCGGCCGAGACCTCGCCGTTCGCGATGAACCCGGCCAACACGCGCGAGGCGGCGTGTAGCACCGCGGTCTCGCTGGGCTGGAGGACGAGATACGCGGCGGCCTGCGAGCGCTGCATCGGCGTCGCCGCGGCAGCGCGGGGCGGGGTGTCGACGGCCGGCTCGATGTCGAGCGCGAGGCCGGGCACCGACACGCTCAGCATTCCGGAGCCGTCGGCCAGCTCGGCACCACATCGCGAGCACGGATCGGTGCGCGTGATCGCGCCGCACGTCGGACAGGTCGCTAGCTCGTCCATGACTCGATGGTCTCACTTGCCGACGGTGTCGCGCAGCTCCGGCACCAGCTTGTCGGCTTCGGCATACGTTAGGCTCGCAGGGTGACGGCGATCGTCGTGCTCGGCATGCACCGCAGTGGCACCAGTTGTCTTGCGGGGATGCTGGCGGCTGCGAACGTGGCATCGGCCGGTGCGGCGATCCGCAACTGGGACAACGCACGCGGACATCACGAACGGCTCGAGCTGGTGCGGCTCGACGAGGCGGTGCTCGCCCACAGCGGCGGGAACTACCTGTCGCCGCCCGCCGAGGTGCGCTGGACCGAGGCGCATGCGGTGGCGCGAGATGGGTTGCTGCGCGAGGACGGGCCGCTCCTCAAGGATCCGAGGATGCTGCTCGTGCTGCCGTTCTGGCGCGCCTCGGCGATCTCGTGGCGTGCG
This sequence comes from Deltaproteobacteria bacterium, assembly GCA_031385555.1. GTDB lineage: Bacteria > Myxococcota_A > Polyangia > Haliangiales > Haliangiaceae > JABFXX01. The sequence goes on from JANNBP010000391.1 coordinate 11,934, forward strand.
ATCGGCGTCGTGCGGCATCCCCTCGCCGTCGCGCGCTCGCTCGCGGCCTGGCGCGAGGTGCCGCTCGTCGAGGGCGTCGCGCTTTGGCTCGCACATAACCGGGTGCTCGCAAGCGCAGGCACGCCGGTGATCGACTTCGATCGCCCCAAGGCTCACGTGGTCAGCGAGCTCGCCGCGCTCGTTGGCGCCGAGCCCGCGTTGCTCGCCGCGGGCTACGCCGAGGAGCTCGTGCATCACGACGATCGCGAGGCGCCGGCGATCGAGGGGCTCGCCGAAGCGATCGCGCTCTACCGCGAGCTTGGAGGGCAGGGCGGTTCGCGAGGATCGTTCCCGCGCGCCGACTTCGAGGCCTTCGAGCGCGCGCTGGCCGCCGGAGATCCCGACGCCGCGCTGACGGCAGCCCGAGCCGCGCTCGCGAAGACCTCAGATCCGGCGGCGGTCCTCGTGCCTGCGCTCGCAGCCCTGAGCCGCGCGCACGCATGGATCGCGGCCCGGCTCCTGCTTTCGGCCAGCCCGGCCACGAGTGACGGACTCGTGGACCTGCTGTTCGGCAAGTTGTTGCTCGCGACCCGCGACCCCTGCGCGGCACGGCCGTTTCTGGAGGCGGCGTGTGGCGTCCCGAGCCCGCACTATCAGGCGCTCGCTCTGTTGCCGCAGGCGCTGCGCGGCGCGGGTGAGCACGTGGCGGCTCGTGTGGCCCTCGAACGCGTCGTCGGTGCGTCGCTGTATCCACATGGTCCGCTCGCGACGCTCGCCGAGTGGAGCTTCGTCGACGGCGATCGGTCCGCCGCGATCGCCTGCATGGCTCGCGCGATCGCGGCTGCGCCGCCACATCGGCGTGGTCGTCTGCGGTGTCGCCATGCCGAATGGCTGCGCGATGCGGGTGATGTCACCGCGGCTCGCCGGGAGCTCGAGCTCGCTCTCGTCGAAGACCCGGCCTACCCCCGCACCCGCGAGCTCCTCGCCACGCTCGCTCGCTGATCGGGGACGCTGATCGGGGACGCTGATCGGGGACAGGATCTACCCCCGTATCTGTCCGCAATCGCGACGGTTCTGGAGACGATCGTAAAATCGGCTCAGGAAGGCAGTCTGCGAGGAGCTGGAGGCGATTTTACGTTTGCGTCCAGGACCGCGATGATTCCGCCGACTTGGAGGGGTAGATCCTGTCCCCGATATGGAAGTGCTCGGAGTTTGGGACGTGGCGAGGTTTGCGCATCCGAGGTTTCGGCGGGTGCGTGATTTGCTCGACCGGATCTCGACGCCGGCGTGGCCGGGCGTGGCGGCGCTCGACGAGGCGTTCGCACCGGAGCTCCGGCCCGTGGGCATTCGCTTGATCGACGCCCCGAAGACGAAGGCCGCGCTCGCCGCCGATGGCACGATCGATCCGGCGAGCTTGTACGAGGTGCGGATCGCCGATCGCGGCGAGGTACCGACGCGGCCGCACAACCTCCACGACCTGCTCAACGCGGTCGTCTGGGCCGCGTTTCCACAGTCCAAGCTCGCCCTGACCAGGCGGCTCGCCGAGATCCAGCGTGCGCGTGCCACGGGCAGGGCGACGCTACCGTCGGCGCGCAGCCGCGAGCACGATCGGCTCGCGATGATCGACGAGGGTGCGGTGCTGTACGTCGGCGGGCAGGCGTGGATCTTCGGGCACGCGATCTACGAGCACGCCTACGAGGGACGCCTCGACATCCGCGGTGGTGCGGTCGATCTCGAGGTTGCCGAGCCAGCTCGCGGCGCGATCGATCGCGCCTTTGCCGTCGTCGACTTCGCGACCGCGATGCGCTCCGGACCGGGTGTGGCGATCGACGACTGATCGTTGCCGGGCAGTCGGTGAGACGAAACGCGCTCGCCACCGACCGCACGTAGGTTCGCCGCCATGCAGTCCTCCATCGTTCGCTACTCCGGCAAGTTCCGTTTCGACAACCGGTCGAGCCTGGATCAGGCGCTCGGGCTCGCCCGTACGAGGATCGACGAAGATGCCGAGCTCGCGAGCCTCGAAGGCGGTTGGCAGCGCTGCTTTCAGATCCAGGATTCCATCCTCGCCGTGACGGTCGCGTTGCCCTCGCACGAGCGGCAGCGGTTCGCCGCCGCCGAGGTGTTCGCCGTGCTGTCACGCGAGGCAGTCGACGGCTCCGTGGTCGCGACGATCGACGACGTGCCGATCGAGTACTACACGGTGCAGCGCCTGACCGCGAACGGTGTCTAGCCGGCGAAGTGATCGCGCAGGGCACGTAGGCGCTTGCGGGTCTCCCAGCGAAACACGCGCGCCATGATCGGCTCGAACAACCAGCGCAGCAGCCGCGGCTTGGCCTCGAACGACCACGTGTACGTGATCTTGGAGCTTTGATCGTCGATCGGATCGTGCTTGATCGACGCGGCCCAGCGCCCGAAGAACGGCGGCCGGTTGGTCATCTCGACCGCCGCGACGTGCGGCCGATCGAACGACACGTAGCGCGTCGCCAGGGCGAGCCCTCCCAGCGAGCGCCTACCGACGCACACCGAGGACACGCCCTTGCCGGCGGTCGTGGCACCGCCGGTCAGGTAGGCCTTGCTGAGCAACGTGTCCCAGGTCAGCCGGCGGTCGTAGTCGTGCACGAGATCGAACACCGCGTCGCACGGTGCCGGGATGATCTCGGAGACACGGTCGCGTCGCATCCGGCAATGGTAGCTCTATAGTCAGCGCGTGCGAGATGGACTGTTCAAGTGGATCGCGCTCGGCGTCGCCTCGGTCGCCGGCGTCATCGTGATCTGGATGATCAACGACGTGCGGACGGAGCTGAAGTCGACCAACGCGATCATCACCAAGCAGCTGCCCGCGATCCTCGACAACGCGAAGCAGGTCGGTGACACGATGGCGAAGCTGGCGAAGGACATCGATGCGCTGCGCAACCTCGCCGGCGTCGGCGGTGCACGTGACAAGTCCCTCGCGATCTACGCCGACGGCTTGCTCGATTTCCTCGACAAGCAGCCGGGTCAGGTCGGCCTCGAGAGGGTCTTGAACAAGGAGCTCAAGGACGTGGTGCCGGTGACCGAGTGGGTCGCCGGTGCGCGCAAGGAAGCGCTGTGGCTGACGTTCCGGGCGAACACCAAGGCAGAGCTGCTCGATCGGCTCGGCAAGACCAAGTTCGGCTCCGCGTGGATGTACCAACCGCCAAGCGGACCGCCGCTCACGTTGATCGCGTTCTTGAAGGCGAACCACCCCGAGTCTGCGGGGCTGTAGCGGCGCATCAAGACTCGCGTCCAGACGAGGCGCGATCTCGGAGGGGCGCCAACGCGCCGCCGAGGTTCGGTGTCCTAGCGTAGGTCGTGCGCCCGCGCGATCGCGTCGACGATCTCGTTCGCGACCTCGCGATCGAGCCGCTCGAGCCGGGCCGTCTTGAACTGCTGCATCGCCGCGTTCAACGCTCGCAACTTCGCCTCGATGTCATCGAGCTCGCCGCGATCGTGAAGCTCGTGGCGGAGCGTGTCGCAGACGTAGTGGACGCAGCGCGCCGGCCGATGTTCCACCTCGAGGCTGCAGCCCCGCTCGCCGCGAAACGCGCATCCCGCGTGGTCGCCCTTCGCCGCGACGAGGTCTCTCGCCCGCGTCCCGGCGTGTGCGAGGGCGGCGACCTCGTGATCGTCGAACACCTCGTTGGTCACCCCGCAGCAGCAGTCCCCACCGCTGTAGTGCCCGTTCGGCCACGGCTGCCCGGCGGCGCACGACGCACACGACGTGACCTCGGTGAGCGCATGCACCACCGCGAGCTTGGTCGTGTGAACCTCGGTGGCGAGCGCCTGCTCGGTCGCATCGGTGATCCGCTCCGCTCGCAACCGCCGGCGCAGCTCGATCAGCTCGGCTGCCCGCGAGGCGGGTTGGCGCAGCTTGATCAACAAGCGCTCGACGGCGATCAGCACGCCCAACAATACCTCTGATAGCGTGCGGGGATGTCCGTTCATCTCGAGGCGCGTCCTGGCGAAATCGCGCCGATCGTGTTGCTCCCCGGCGATCCGCTGCGCGCGCAGTTCATCGCCGAGCGCTTCCTGACCGACGCCGTTTGCCACAACAATGTTCGCAACGCGCTCGGCTTCACCGGCACGTACAAGGGCGTTCGCGTCTCGATCCAGAGCACCGGCATGGGCATGCCATCGGCGGCGATCTACGTCTCGGAGCTGCTCACCACGTACAACGCACGCGTGTTGATCCGGATCGGCACGTGCGGCGCGATCCGCGCGGATCTCCGCACGCGCGACCTCGTGCTCGCGCAATCCGCCGCCACCGACTCGGCGATGTTTCGCCAGACCTTCAACGGTGCCACCTACGCCGCAGGTGCGAGCTTCGAGTTGCTGCACCGCGCACACGCCCTCGCCACCGAGTGGGGCAAGCCGCTGCGCGTCGGCCAGGTGCTGACGAGCGACACGTTCTATCCCGACGAGTCTCGCCTCGCGACGTGGTGGAATCCGTGGGCCGAGCACGGCGTGCTCGCCGCCGAGATGGAGACCGCGGCGGTGTACACGCTCGCCGCCCGGCGGAGCGCTCGCGCGCTCTCGATCCTCACGGTCAGCGACAACCTGGTGACCGGCGAGCAGACCACGGCCGAGGAGCGGCAGACCGGCTTCGTCGACATGGCCACGCTCGCCTTCGCGCTGGTCGCGGAGCAAGCTCGGTGAAGCGCGCGCTCGTCGCCGTGGTCGGTGCGTGCGGTTCGAACGAACGCGCCCCGGAGCCAACGCCCACGCCAATGGTGGCGCCCGCGGATGCGCCGACCGGTTGTCCATACTACCTCGATCTCGCGTTCCTCAAGCCCCTCACGGAGGAGGCGATTCTGATCGCGCCGCAAGCGAAGGTTGGCTCGAAGGCTCCCCAATACGCGGCCGAGCAACGGCTGACCGCCGACGGCACGCTGGCGTTGTGGCCGGCGAGCTCGCCACGCCAGGAGCGCGATCACCGGTTGTTCCTCAGCGACGACGGCGGCAAGATGTGCACGCCCGATGACACCTCGTGCGACGGGTTCGATCTCGCGCCCGACCTCGTGGCGTTCAAGGGCTACGCGAGCGCGGCGCACGATCCCAAAGGTCGCAGCTTCATCCTGACGTTTCACTCGTACGACCGCACCCCCAACCTGCTGATCGTCAGCTTCGACGGGAAGGGCAAGCGCCTCGCGTCGTGGTCGTCCCCGCAAGACTGCACCGAGCAAGCCGGGGTCGTGCTGGGTCGCGTGGCCGTGATGCCGTGCCGTGGAGAGGATGACAAGGTGGGCGTCTACTCCTCGCTCGTCGTCCACGAGCTCGCGACCGGCAAGGTGAGGTCGCGGCTCCGCGGCTCGTTTCGCGACAGCGCCAGCTTGGTGGTCGACGACGCGCGGTTCGCGACGTGGCTCCCCGACGACCACTCGCTCGCGCTCTACCACCTCGCGGATCCAGACCACCCCAAGGTCGTCTGGCAGACAAGGCTCGATCTCGAGGCACCTGCACTCGCCACGGCCGCGGGCGGCATCGTCGCGATCGCGGCAGAGAACCCCTGGAAAGGCATCATCCTCGACGCCGGCACGGGTAAACCGAAGCACACGTTCCACGTCGATCCCTGTCGCCCGTAGCAACTCGTGCACCGACGTGCACTTGCCGTCGTTGTGCGTGCACACCGCTCGGGAGCATGGTCCACGCATGAGGGTGATGGGAATCGTGCTCGCGATCGCGGCCTGTGGTCCAACTCCGACGCGGCCGAACGGGGCTGACGACGGTGACGACCAGCCGACCACCGACGCACCGACGCAGCCCGCCGACACGATGACGTGCGGCGCGCAGTCCGAGAACATCGGCGTGGTCAACCTCGGCGACCCGCCGGATCTGCTCGTCGTGCTCGATCGATCTGGATCGATGTCGGGGCCGCCGCAACAGTTCCCTCCCATCTTCACGCCGAAGTGGACGATCATGAGGAACGGGCTCACCACCGTCGTCACCGCGCGCGATCAGCAGATCAAGTTCGGCCTGATGGAGTTCCCGAGCGACGACAACTGCGCGTCCGATGCGTCGGTCGAAGTGCCGATCGGGCTCGGTTCGTCGGGCGCCGTCGCCTCCTATTTTCAGAGCCGCTCGCCTGGCGGCAACACGCCGGCGCACACCGGGCTCGCGCAGGCGCTCGCGCACTACAACTCGATCCCGGCCAACCCCGCCGGTCGCTACGTGCTGTTCGCGACCGACGGCCTGCCGAACTGCGGCGGCGCCGCGCAGGACCAAGCCTCCAACACCGAGACGGTCGCCGCGGTCAGCGCCCTCGCAACCGCCGGCATCCCGACCTACGTGCTCGGGTTCGGCACCTTCGCCGATCCGACGATCCTCAACCAGGCCGCGATCGCGGGCCTCAAGCCGAAGCCGGGTAACACGAAGTACTACGAGGCGAACAACGCGGCCGATCTCGACGCGGCGCTGCAGGCGATCGCCGGTGGCGTGATCGTGCCGTCGTGCAGCTATCAGCTCGCGAGCGTGCCGCCGGTGCCCGATGACGTCACCGTGACGATGAACGGCATGGTCGTGCCGCGATCGCCGTCGCACACCGACGGTTGGGACTATCACCCCGACGCGATGACCATCACGTTCTTCGGGAGCTACTGCTCGTCGATCATGGCCGGCGCGATGACGAACGTCAGCTTCGTATACGGCTGTCCCGGCCCAGTGATCGAGTAGGTCGTCAAGCACGAACTGCCCGAGCGATCACGCACACCACGCCTCGGCGCAGACCTACATCGCAACGCTCGTAGGATCGCCCCATGGTGCGCCGTGACGACAACGGCGGGTCGCTAGACCCGGAGCTGTCACGCTGCGCTTCTCCAGCGGGTGCAAGTCCCGCCTCGGTAAGCATCGGAACGCCGAGTAGCAGGTCGCCGG
>JANNBP010000400.1:0-19816 GCA_031385555.1 Deltaproteobacteria bacterium
CCCTGATCGCCGCCACGATCACGTTCGCCGTCGTGCGCTTGCGGTTCCCTCAGCTGCCGATGGTGATCCCGCTGGTGCTCAACGCCTGCATGCTGCTCGCCCTCAGCCGCGTGACGAGCCCGTTCCTGATCGTCCCGACGCTCGCGGTCGGCATCGGCATCCTGTTCGCGATGTTCCCGCAGTTGCTCCGCCTCCCGTGGGTGGTGCTCGGAGCGAGCGTGTCGGCGCTGGTGTTGCCGATGGTGTTCGAGGCGGCGGGATGGTGGAACGAGACGTGGACGCTCTCGGGTGGGCAGTTCGTCGCCTCGCCGAGCGTGGTGCACTTCGATGGCGCCGCCGGCAAGGTGTTCTTGATCGGCATCACGATCGCGACGGTGATCGTGTTCCCGCTGTTCGTTCGTGCGCTCGCGATCGCGCAGCGCACCAGTCGCCGCCAGCTCGAGGTGCAAGCGTGGCACCTCCAGCACCTCGTCCCGAAACGCTAGATCGTCTGCACCTGCTTCGGCGCGTCGTAGCGGCCATTGCCATCGACGTCGAACAGCACGGGGTTGGTCACCGCGATCGGATAGATCTTGGTGCTGCCGGCGCCGCCGATCACCGGCGTCAACGGCTGGTCGCCCTCGACGCGGACGACGGCGTGGGTATCGCGCGGCACCACGAGCTCGTAGCTGGTCTCGAAGCGCTTGACGCTGTCGCTCGCCGCGAGCTCCCAGATCTTCTCGAGCTTGCCCCCGACATACAGCTTGACCCGCGAGGTCGACACCCACGGTGCCGCGCGCACGACGATCTCGAGCTTCGCCTTCCCGTCGACGGCACGCGCGAGATCGCCGATGCCGGCGCTGCCGACGTGAACGTCGACGATCGGACCGGTGGTGAAGAACGCGCGGTGCGCCTTGATGCCCTTCGCCATGTCGGCGCCCGTGACTCTGCCTGGCGCGTCGTCGGCGACCAGGACGTAGTTCCGCGGGTAGCCGCCGAGGTTGTAGGTCAGGTGATGCGAATCGGAGTTGCCGGTGGCGGTGGCGACGACGCCGCGATCGAGCAGCGCGAACCAATCGGTCATGTTGCGATCGAGGAGCCGCAGCTTCGTGTCCTCGTACCCGTTGAGGAGCTCGACCGCGTCGAAGTCGTACGAGAAGTCCTTGCGGCGGGCGTTGCCGGTCTTCGCGTTGAACTTGCCGAGCTCGAAGTAGCCGGTGAGCTTCTCGAGCCGCGGGTGGTGGACGTTGATGATCGCGTTCGGGCTCAGCGCGCGAAACGCGTCGAACATCGCCTGCGGCTTCACGCCGGAGATCTTCGGCAGGAGCTGGTTGTCGATCACGGGCAGCGGGAACGCCCCGAAGTGGCCCCAGCCCGTCGACACCTCGTCGCCCGGCGTCGATGACAGCTGGTCTCCTAGCCCGAGCGTTGCGATGGCAGGTGCGTAGTCGGCGACCACGTTGTGGTCGGTCGCGACGATCATGTCGACGCCCTCGGCGACGAACTCGAGCACGCGATCGCGCATCGGCACGTTGGAGTCCGGCGATGGTTCGGCGTGGACGTGAAAGTCACCCGACGCCCACTTCGGCGTGTCGACGACATGCTCGAGCTGCGCCACGAGCGTGCGCCCGGTCGCGGTCATCTCGATCCGCTGCGTCGCGATCGTCCACTCGATGCCGCGCGAGATCGTGACGTCGTAGGTGCCGAGCGGCAACGGGATCACGCCGGTGCCGTCGACCGAAAACACGCGATTGATCGCGGCGACGCCGGTCGCGTCGGCTTCCATCCGGCCGACATCTCCGCGCGAGAACCGCGGGCTCGGCGTACCGGCGACACCGACGAACGTCAGCTTCGCGGGCATCCGCTTGCCGGTGATCTTGTCGGTCACCGCGTAGTCGAGCGACCCGGTCTTGCCCGGCTTGAGGTCGAAGACGACCCTCGTCACCGTCTTCCTGTTCGCCGGGGTGGCGTGGCCATCGCTCAAGTGCGTCGCCGCGGCGAGACACGGAACCAGCACCAACCATCGACGCATGCGGGAAGCAACGACGCAGGGCTGCTCCCAATTTCGCCGAACGAGCGGCGGGGAATCGATCCGTTCTGGGAATCAGCCGGCTGGAAGACGCGTTTGCTGACCCGCCGGATTCGGCGATAGCCCGCCGCGGACTAGCCGGGATCAGGCGCGGGGAGCGGGCTGGCCCGGCTCGCCGAGCGCCGCGAACAGCTCGCTCGTCGACACGGTCGACCTGCGCGCGAGCTTGTTCTTGCGGCGGCGACCTTGCTTCTCTTGCTTGTTCGTCCGCTTGACGGTGGTCGCCTTCGTATTGGAAGCCATGGGAGGGGCTTTCTAGCGCCTCGGGCTTCCCGGTGTCAATCGACGGGAAGGTCAGGGCGGCACGAAGTGCCGGGCTACGTTTGCTTTCCTGGCGCGATGTCCTTACGATTCGCGTACCTAGAAGGACAAGCATGAAGCTTTGCCCCAAGTGCAACAAGCAGTTCAGCGACGACGCGAATTTCTGTCCCGTCGACGCTGCACGGCTCGGCCCCGTGATCGCGGCTAGTGCCGATGGGGACTCGCTGTCCGCTCGGTTCGAGCTCGGTGACAAGCTCGGCGGTGCGCGGACCGGAACGGTCCACAAAGCGAAGGACAAGCAATCCGGCGCTGTCGTCGCGGTCAAGCGGGTCGCCACCCAGGTGACGTCCCTGCCCGGTGTCGCGCAGCGGCTCGAGCGCGAGCTCAAGCAACTCGAGCGCGTGCAGAGCGCCGGCGTCGCGAAGCTGCTCGCCTCGGGCAAGCGCGGCGACGAGACCTGGATCGCGATCGAGCTGCTCGAAGGAGGCGTCACGCTCGCCGAGGCGATCAGCGTGCGCGGTCCGATCGCACTCGATCAAGCGGCGCACCTGATCGAGGTCGTCGGCGAGGCGCTGATCGAAGCAGCGCAGGTCGGGGTCGTCCACCGCGATCTCGCACCGAAGAACATCCTGTTCGCCGGTCAGGACATCAAGCTGATCAACTTCTCCTTGCCCGTTCCGACCAGCGAGCGCGTCCCCGGTGTGCCGGAGTTCGTCTCGCCCGAGCAGGTCGAAGGTAAGCCGGTCGATCAGCGCTCGAACCTCTACTCGCTCGGCGCGCTCTACTACTACGTGCTCACCGGTCAGACGGTGCACGCCGGCTCGGCGGATGAAGTTCATCGCGCGCACCTCGGTGGCTCGATCAAGACGCCGTCGTCGCTCGCGCCGGTGCCGTCCGCCGTCGAGGCCGTGATCATGCGTGCCCTCGACCGCTCGCCGACCAAGCGGTTCCTCACCGTGCGGCAGTACGTCGACGAGGTCTCGCGGATCGCGCGTGGCGAGGCCGATCCGAAGACGGCACAACCCGCCGGCAAGGCGCGTCCCAAAGCGGACCTCGTGCAGACGCTGCTCGGCGTTCGCGGTGGGTTCGGCCACACGCCCGCCGCGCCGGCTCCGGTCGCGCCCGTCGCTCCAGCGACCGCGCCGTTGCCGCCGCCGACGGTGTTGCCCGCCGCACCCGCACCGGTCGCTGTGACCAACCCCGGCATCGCGCCGGGTCCTTCGGTGCCGCTCGTTCCGGCTGCGCCGCTCGTTCCGGCTGCGCCGATCGTTCCGGCTGCACCCGTGCGGCCTGCGGCCGTCGGCTCCGTGACGGTCGCCGGTGTGCCGTCGGCGGCACCGTCGCCGTGGGTGCCACCTGCGACTGCGATGGCCGGTGCACAAGCGGCGGTCGCTGCAGCCGCGCCGGCGATCGCGGCCGTCGCTCCAGCTCCTGCTCCGGTCGCCGCTGCACCCGCGCCTGCACCTGTGCCGGTGTCTGCCGCACCCGTGGTGGCTGCTCCCGTGGTCGCGAAGGAGAAGGTCGTCGCTGCCGCGTCGGGAAAGAAGAAGTCCGACGAGGGTGGCAAGGCGACGAAGGGGAAGTTCCGCGAGACGATGTGGTTCAAGAAGGGCGATCTCGACGCCCAGGCCGCGGTCGCTGCCGCGGAAGAGCGTGCGACGACCGGCAAGGCGGAATCCAACGACAAGGCCGACACGCTGCCGATGGACGAGCGCTACAAGGACGACGGCTCGATCTCGCGCGGCGACAAGGAGAAGTACAGCCTCCGCACCGGCGGGACGCAGATGATGACGGCGGTCAAGGACGAGCGCGGCCGCGCGACCGGTAGCACCAAGATCTCCGAGGACGCCCTGATCGAGGAGATGAAGGGCGGACGGCGGTGGATCCTGATCGCGATCGCCGGTGGCGTGGTCGCGATCATCCTGCTGATCGTGTTCTTGATCGCGACGTGAGCTGCAGCGACCCGCGAGTGCTGACTATCGCGACGTGATCGCGGTCTCGAGCGGCAGCGGGATTGGCATCGTCGACGCCTGCGAGTCCAGCACGTGCTGGTGAATCTCCTCGCACAGGATGTCCTCGGTGTACGGCGGCGCCACCGTGCGATTGATTCCGAGCGAGCTGCGCAACGACAGCGGTACCTTGCCGAGCGCGACGAGCGTACCGCCCCAGCCCAGCTCGCGAATCCGGTGGAGATGGAACAGCTCACCGGCGGTGAGTGCATCGAGATCGATCACCGCGAGCGTCGGGGCAGCCTCGCCGGTCAGGAGCTCGACGACCTGCGTGACAGAGCGAGCCGTCGTGGCCTGCGTCCCACTGCGCGCGACTTCATTCTCCATCCAGCGCGTACGCTCGGAGATGCGCGAGAACAGGAGCGCGCGGGGCTCTTGGATCGGGAGATCAAACGCACTCCCACAAGCGGCGAAGCTGTGAGGTATCGGCTCGGCTTTCACGCGCGGCATGCAAGTTGGGTCGACCAGCCGCAGCAAATGTGAGGGTGGGTAAATCAGCGCGGCCGGATGATGGCGCGGTGCTCGGCATCCTCGACGAGCGAGGTTCCTCCGACCAGATCGACCTCACCTTTCGTGCACATGGCCGCGGCCTCGACGACGAGATCGGGGTGTGCGCCGGCGACCGGGATCACCGTGACCTCGCGATCGACGAGCACGCCCGGCAACGCTGCGATCGGTGCCAGGACGGTGATCGTCGAGCGCGGCCCGGTCAGGGCAGCGGCCTGCGCGATGGTCCCGGCGTCGGAGGCAACCGCGATCACGCGTGGTGCGCGCGCCGTCGAGCCTTGTGCGGTGATCGCCGCGGTGACGCCCTCGGCATCGTGTGCGACCACGGCTCCCTTCGAACGCAGCCAGTCGCACCACGGAGCATGTTCACTGACCACGATCGGCGTGATGCCCTTCGCGCGGAGGATCTCGACGAGGAACCGGGCGACCGGCGATGCACCGACGATGACGACCGGATCGCGCGGCGCCGGACCCGTGCGCGCGTACAGCGTGTAGGCGAGCGTGACATCACCCGCGACGACCGCACCGGCCGGCACGGGAAGCTCGAGGCCGTTCTCGATCGGCACCACGTACCGCTCCGCCGCGCGGACGTGTGTCCCGATCCCGTCGCGCGCCGAGCGGGTAGGGCAGACGGCTGCACCACCGCGCCGGCAGACATCGCATTCGCCGCACGGATCGAACGGTCCGACGAGCACGAGCTTGTCGTCGTGTGCTCGCCCGATCACCGCGACGCCGCCGAGCGTGGCACTCGAGGCGAGGATCGCGATCTCCACCAGCTCTTCGCCGGCCATCACCAATCGTCGTTGTGCTTGCCGGGGCCGGGCTCGGGCTCGGTGCTACCGCCGAACGAATCGCGCGGACCCGACGTCGGCGGCGGCGGCGTGCCGATCGCCGTCGACTCGTCGGCCTCTTCGGCACCCTCGTTGACGGCGGCGCTGAACGCCATCGCGAAGTCGTCGCCCTCGTTCTCGTAGTGGGCTTCCTCGATCAGCGCAGCCTCTTCGACCTCATCGTCGCGCGTCTCGACCGGTGCGAGCGGCGGTGGCACCGCGGCCTTCGGAGGCGCGGGCGGGTTCGTGCGAGGCACCGGCGCGGGCTCCGGCGCCACGACTGCCGGCGGCGGCACCATCATGCCGGAGAGCTGTGCGACGGGAAGGCCCTGCCGCGCTCGCCAGGTCTGGAGCGCGACCACGAGGTCGTCGTACGGGATCATGCCCCGACCGTAACATGCGGGGACCGATGATAGGGTGCCTGCGATGTCGGCTCTCCGGCTCTACACCTCCCCGGTGATTCAAGCGCTGCCCGGATTCGTGCACGGCTTCCCCGAGCGCGTCGGTGGCGTGTCCACCGGTCCGCGCAGCTCGCTCAACCTCGGCAAGCGGTGGGGTGACGATCCCGCGAACGTCGATGCGAATCGGCGGCTGCTTGCGGCACACGCCGGCTACAACCCGGCGCAGTTGATCGCGACCCGGCATGTCCACGGCGTCGACGTGTGGCGGGTCGGCGAGCCGCTCGCGGACGATGCGGAGTTCGATGGCCTGGTCTGCGACCGCCCAGGTCCGGTGCTCGGGGCGTTCGCGGCCGACTGCATTCCGGTGCTGTTCGCGGACCCCGACGCGCGCGTCTGCGGTGCGGCGCACGCGGGGTGGCGCGGCACCGTGCACGGCGTCGGACCGAACGTGATCGCGCGGATGGTCGAGGCGGGTGCCCGCGCAGATCGGATTCGCGTCGCGCTCGGTCCATCGATCGGCCCCTGCTGTTTCGAAGTTGGTCCCGAGGTCGTCGACCTGTTCCGCGCGGCGCTCGGCGATCTGCCGGGCCTCGTGGTGCGCGGCCCGGTGAAGGATCACCTCGATCTGCGCATCGCGTCGCGCGCGCTGTTCGAACGCGCCGGCGTCAAGCCCGAGCACCTCGACGACCGACCGCCCTGCACGCGGTGTGAGGGCGACCGGTTCTTCAGCTACCGCCGGGATGGCCTCGAGGGTGGCGTCCACATGGCGTTCATCGGCATCGTCGAGTCGCTCGGCCGTTAGTTACAGACCCCGACCGACCACGCGTCGTAGACCTGACCGGTCCCGGTGTCCTCGGTCGACGTCGAGGTCACGCACTGACCGGCCGTCGCCGCGAAGCCGAACTCCGCCGGGTTGGTCTCGATCGCCAGGGTCCCGAGCACCTCGAGCTGGTCCGACTCGCTGACCGCGCGCAGACCGCCGGTGAGCAGCACGCGCGTGACGTCGTAGACCGGCGCTTCGTCGCCGAGCACGGCGTGGTCGATCGCGATCGCGAGGTCCAGCTTCGGCGACACCTCGATCGTGCCCTCCCCCGTCGCGTCGTCGAACGACATCGTCGCGGTGAGTGCGCGGCCGTCGGTCTTGTTGAGATCGACCGCGATCGCCGTCGCGCCCTCGACCTTCAGCGTCGTGGTGCGCTCGCCGAGCGAGAGGTTGGTGAACTGCACGGGCTGACCGGTCGCGAGGTTCGCCGTGATCGACACACCGGGGAGATCGAGGTCCAGCGCGGGCTCCTCGAAGTCGACGTCGCCCGGGATGTGGACCTGGGTGTCTCCGAGGTCGAACGCGAGCGCACCGGTGCCGGCGACGCCGTCGAACGCGATCGAGGCGACCTCCGAGGCGGCCGACGAGAACCGGAGCGCGTCCGCGCTGTCGAGCGACACGCCCGCGTCGGCGAACTTGACCTCGATCGCGCGATCGATCGACAGCGTCGCGCGCGCGCTCGCGGTGCCGAGGACCTCGAGCTTGCCGGTCACCGCACCCGCGAGCGAGGCGTTCGGTGCTTGCTCCCCGAAGATCGGTGCCAGCGCGGCGACTGCTTGACCTGTCTCGTCGAGATCGAGCGTCACCGCGAGCGACGTGTGCGTCAACGCGAGCTCGAGAGGCTCGTCGTGCTTCGCCCCGACCTGGAGTGCGAGGGTCAACGTGTCGTTGGTCTCGGCCGTGCGGATCCGGAGCTCCGCCTTGTCCCACTGCGTGACGCACTCGGGATCGAGCTGCGCCGTGACGCTGCCGTGGTCATCGAGCTCCTCGGTCGTGCACGCGAAGTCCGCGGGGATCTTGTAGATGCCGTCGCCGACGTGGTTCGCCTCGGTGAACAGCTTCGTGTTGAGCTGTTCGATGATCTGATCGGCCGAGCTCTCCTCGCCCGGATCGATAGGCTTCGCGTGGCGCTGGGTCAGCAGCTTCGCGATCGGCGTGCGTTTGAAGGCGTGCTGGCTGGCGAACCGATCGAACAGCCCGAACGCGGCGTCGGCCTGCAAGGCTTCGCCGCCTTGCTGGCTCGCAGCCTCGGTCGCGCGAAGTACGTGGCCGAGATCGTCGGCGATCCGCGCCCGCACGTCCGTCGGTGTCGGGGACGACTCACCGCCACATGCGGCGAGCAGGCTGGTAGGGACAAGGAGAAGAAGCGAAGTCATGCGCATGCAGGGTCGACACTTCACCCGACGTGCCATGGGAACTCTGATCGGCGCTTGCCGGCGGCTGCCGTCCCGAACCTCAGTTCTTCAAGGTTCGGACTCCAAGTTCTCGCGATCACGATGTGAACGGACGGTCACCGCCGGATCCAGCTGTCTCTAAATTCCACTCCAGGTGTGAACACGCTGCCACGGGTTTCCCCTGAGGCCGCCCCTTCCATTTGGAGGGATGTACGAACGCCTGCGCTCGGTCGATGCTACCGAGCCGTGCTGCGACCAAACCCCCGTGGCTAGTCTTCAACTCCTCCTGATCGAGGACTCGCCGTCCGACGCCAGGTTGACGGTGGCTGCTTTGCACCGCGCGGGCCACCAGGTCGAGACCCTGCGCGTGGAGACCGAATCGGAGATGCGTGCCGCGCTCGCCGAGCGTACGTGGGATGTCATCACCTGCGACTGGGCGATGCCGCAGTTCAGCGCGCCTGCTGCGCTCGCGGTCCTCAGGAGCCTCGAGCTCGACGTCCCCTTCATCATCTTGTCCGGAACGGTGGGGGAAGAGCTCGCGGTCGACATGATGCGCGCGGGTGCACACGACTACGTGCTCAAGGATCGCATCGCGAGACTCGCCCCCGCGGTCGAACGCGAGCTTCGCGATGCTCGCGATCGTGCCCAGCAACGACGCGCGGCCAGCGAGCTCGCGGCCACCGAAGCGAGGTATCGGCGGATCGTCGAGACCACCAACCAAGGTGTCTGGATGATCGACGCCGCCGGCAAGACGACGTTCCTCAACGAGCGGATGGCGCAGCTGCTCGGCAGGACCGTGCCGGACATCCTGGGGCGCACGTTGGGCGAGTTCCTCGACGAGGAGGGCCGCGCCGGGCTCGCGGCTGCGGTCGCGCAGCATCGCAGCGCAGCGCCATATCAGCACGAGGTGCGGTTCCTCCGCGCCGATGGCTCCTGGCTGTGGGCCCTCGTCGAGTCGAGCCCGCTGGTCGACGCCGAGGGCAACCACGCCGGTTCGTTCGCGATGGTCATGGACGTGACCGCGCGCAAGCAAGCCGAGGCCTCGCTGCGGATCAGCGAGGATCGCTTCCGCGCCCTGTGGGAGTCCGGAATCATCCTGATCACGATCTCGGATCTGCATGGCCGGATCGTCGACGTCAACGAGGGCTTCGGGCGCGCGCTCGGCTACACCCGCGAGGAGCTGATCGCGGGAGACGTCCAGTGGTCCGAGCTGACCCCGGCGAAGTGGACCGACGCCGATCGGATCGCGGTCGCGCAGCTCGCGAAGCACGGGGTCGCGACGCCGTGGGAGAAGG
Organism: Deltaproteobacteria bacterium; assembly: GCA_031385555.1. GTDB lineage: Bacteria > Myxococcota_A > Polyangia > Haliangiales > Haliangiaceae > JABFXX01. Next base: position 9,589 of record JANNBP010000400.1, read on the forward strand.
AGCTGATCGCGAAGGACGGCACGCGCGTCCCGATCCTCGCGGGCGCGGTGATGCTCGCCAACGAGGGGATCACGCTCGCGATCGATCTCTCCGAGCGCAAGCGCGTCGACAAGGCGCTCTACGAGCGGGTGAAGACCGCCGCACTCACCGCGAATGTCGGCATCGCGTTGACCGCTCGTACGACGCTGCCGGAGATGCTGCAGGAGTGCAGCGAAGCGATCGTCCGGAACCTCGACGCCGTGTTCGCGCGGATCTGGATCCGCGATCCGAGGTCGAACACGCTCGAGCTCCAGGCGAGCGCCGGGACCCACGCGCAGCCGAGTGGCCTGACCCGGATCCGTTTCGGCGAGCTCGAGGTCGGCAAGAGCTATCCGATGATCGTGGGTGGTGAGCTGGTCGGCGTGATCGAGATGTTCGCGCGCGAGGGCTTCGCCGACGCGGTCGTGGGAGGGATGCGCGCCGTGGCGGATGCGATCGCCGTCGGCGTGCGTCGCAACCGTGCCGAGCAGGCCAAGGAGACGCTCGAGGCGCAGCTGCGCCAGGCGCAGAAGCTCGAGGCGATCGGCAGTCTCGCCGGCGGCATCGCGCACGACTTCAACAACATGTTGTCGGTGATCCTGACCTACAGCGATCTGATCCAGGACGATCTCGAGCCGGGACATCCCTCACGCGGTGACGTCGCGGAGATTCACACCGCCGCGGTGCGCGCCTCGGGGTTGACGCGCCAGCTGCTGGCGTTCAGTCGCCAGCAAGTCTTGCAGCCGCGCGTGCTCGATCTCGACCACGTGATCCGCGATCTCGAGTCGATGCTGCGGCGGCTGCTCTCCGAGGACATCGAGCTGGTGATCGCGAGCGATCCGACGGTCGGGAACATCCACGCGGACCCGGGGCAGATCGAGCAGGTGCTGATGAACCTGGTGGTCAATGCACGCGATGCGATGCCCGCCGGCGGCAGGGTCGTGATCGAGACCGCGAGCGTGTATCTCGACGCGGCGTTCGCCGCCGAGCACGTCGGGGTCACGGCGGGACCGCACGCGATGCTGCGCGTCAAGGACGCCGGCGAAGGCATGTCGCCCGAGGTCCGCGCCCGGATCTTCGAGCCGTTCTTCACCACCAAGGAGCAGGGCAAGGGCACGGGGCTCGGACTGTCGACCGTGTTCGGGATCGTGCAGCAGAGCGGTGGCTCGATCTTCGTCGACAGCGAGCTCGGTGTGGGCACGAGCTTCACGGTGTACCTGCCGATCACGACGGCGCCGGTCGAGCTCGTTGCTGCGACGCGAAAGCAGATCACGGGTGGCTCCGAGACCATCCTGCTGTGCGAGGACGAGGGGCAGGTCCGCGCGCTCGCGCGCACCGTGCTGACGCGACAAGGCTACCGCGTGATCGAGGCCCAGAACGGCGGTGAGGCGCTCCTCCTGTGCGAGCAGCACCCCGGGATCGATCTGCTGGTGACGGACGTCGTGATGCCGATGATGAGCGGTCGACAGCTGGCCGAGCGCTTGCGGACGCTCCGGCCACAGCTCAAAGTGTTGTACATGTCCGGCTACACCGACGATGCGATCGTCCGTCACGGCATCCTGACGGAGGAGCTCGCGTTCCTCCAGAAACCGCTCACGCCCGACGCGCTCAGCCGGAAGGTCCGCGAGGTGCTCGATACGGCGAGGGGGGTGTGAGCGACCCCCGGTTGCGCATCGTCTCGGAGACGGCGCGCGCCTTCCTGGAAGCGACCATCGATCTCGACACGCTGCTCCAGACCATCGTCGAGCGGCTCGCAACCGAGCTCGGCGACCTGTGCAGCATCCTGATGCTGTCGGATGATCTCTCCACGCTCCTGCCAACCGCGCTCGCGGATCGCGATCCCGCGATGGTCGCCGAGGCTCGTCGCGTGTTGATGGAGCCACTCACACTCGATCGGCACCCCGAGCTGGCGGACGCGCTCGCGAGCGTCACGCCGGTCGCACGCGAGATGGACCTCGAGCAACTGCGCCCTCGCTCCACCCCCGCATACTTCGACTGGGTGCAGCGGATCGGCATCCACGGTGTCCTGTTCGTCGCGCTGCACGTCCATGGGGCGCCGATCGGCCTGCTGGCGATGGTCCGCCACCGCAACACCCCCGCGCCGTACGACGCGGACGAGCTCGAGCTCGCGAAGATCCTCGCCGATCACGCCGCGCTCGCGATCTCGAACTCGCGGCTCCATGCCGCCGATCAGGCGCATCGCCGCTTCTTCGAGAAGAGCCCGCTCGCGAAGTTCATCTTCGATCCCGCGACGACTCGCGTGCTCGAGGTCAACGACGCCGCGCTCGCGCTCTACGGCTACACGCGGGACGAGTTCCTCGCGCTCGATGTCGCCGAGCTCCGCCCACCCGAGCAGGCGGAAACCATGGCAGCGCGACTCGCGGCGATCGGGAGCTCGGACGTGGTGGGGCGGCGCCAGGTCCGCCGGCGCGACGGAAGGGTGATCGATGTCGAGGTGTGGTCGACGGTCGCGCGGTTACGCGGGCGAGATGCGCGCTACGTCGCGGTCACGGACATCAGCGATCGCGTCGATCTCAAGCGCGCGCGCGAGTCCGAGGCGGAGGTCCGGAGCCTCGCGGCGGCACTCGGAGTCGCCAACCGGGAGCTCGAGGCGTTCAGCTACTCGGTCGCGCACGACCTCCGGGCACCGCTGCGCGGGATGAATGGCTTCGCGCAGATCCTGCTCGAGGAGTACGGCGACAAGCTCGACCCGGAGGGGCTGGATTGCATCCACACGATCCTGGCCAGCTCGAAGAAGATGGGCTCGCTGATCGACGCGCTGCTCGCGCTCGCGCGGATGTCGCGATCCGCGTTCCATGTCCGACCAGGAGACCTTTCGCAGATCGCACGGACGGTGGCGGCTCAGCTCGCGCAGCGGCATCCGGATCGCGTGGTCGAGGTAGCGATCGAGGATGGCCTTCACGCCGATCTCGATCCGCAGCTCGTCGAAGTGCTCCTCGAAAACCTGCTCGGCAATGCGTGGAAGTTCACGGCGAAGGTGCCGCACGCGAAGGTCGAGCTGGTCTCCGGCGACGACGGCGGGGTGCCCTCCTATTGCGTGCGCGACAACGGGGCCGGGTTCGACATGCAGTACGCCGGCAAGCTGTTCGCGCCGTTCCAGCGCATGCACGCGGCGGCGGACTTTCAAGGCACTGGCGTCGGGCTCGCCACCGCCCAGCGCATCGTCCACCGCCACGGTGGGCGGATCTGGGTCGAGGCCGCCCCCGACAAAGGAGCGGCGTTTCACTTCACGCTCTCGGGCAGATCAAGGGAGCCCTCATGACCAAGACCATCCTGCTCGTCGAGGACAACCCCACCGACGAGAAGCTCACCCTGCGGGCGTTCAAGAAGTCCGGCATCGCGAACGAGATCATCGTGGTGCGTGATGGGGTCGAAGCGCTCGACCACGTGCTCGACCCCAACCGCGAGCTCCCCGCGATCATGCTGCTCGACCTGAACCTCCCGAAGCTCGATGGCCACGAGGTGCTGCGCCGGATCCGCGCCGACGAGCGCGTCCGGCCGTTGCCGGTGGTCGTCCTCACCGCCTCGAAGGAGGAGGAGGATATCGTGCGGAGCTACGCGCTCGGTGCCAACGCCTACGTGCGCAAGCCGGTCGAGCTCGTCGAGTTCATCCAGGCGGCGAAGACGCTCGGCATGTTCTGGCTGCTCCTCGCGGAGCTCCCGCCTACTCGACGGTGATGCCGTAGCTCGGGAGTAGATCTCCGGTCAGTGCCTGCACCACGACCTCGGCCTTGTGCCAGTCGATCATCGCCTGCGCCTTGCGGAGCTCGCTCTGGCGGAGCTCTTCCTGGCGATTGAGCACGTCGAAGTTCGTCGCCTTGCCGAGGTTGAAGCGGTCGCTCTCGATCTTGATGTTCTCGTTCGCGAGATCGATCGCGCGCTGGGAGAGCGCGACGCGACGCTTCGCGAGCTCGAGCTGCGCCACGGCACGCGCCATGGTCTGCGCGATCTGCGCCTTGACGTCGGTGGCGTTGACCTCGAGCTTGCGGAGGTTCGCCCGCTGCTCGCGAGCGACGCCTTTCACGTTCTCCTGACCGAGGGAGTGTTCGAACGTCAACGAGCCGCTGATGGCGAAGGTCTCCGCGGTGACGAGGTTCTTCAGCGCCTTGCCGAATTTTTCGTCCTGACCGGTCGGGCCGAGCTGGATCGCGGCATCGAGGCGCGGTAGCAGACCGTTCTCGGTGACCCAGATGTCGAGCTTGCCGGCCGCGTCCTGCTTCGCGAGCTGTGCGAGCTCGGGTGCCGCGGCGAACGCGCGATCGGTGAGCTGGCCGAGATCGAAGCTCTGGTCACCGATTCCCAGATCGCCGCCGAGCCGCAGCGCGAGCTCGTTCTTGCCGATCGGCAGGCCGGCGGTGCGGCGCAGCGTGATCGAGCGATCGAGGATGCCGAGCTCGGCGGTCAGGATCTCTTCCTCGCGCGTCGCGATGATCTGCTGGACGGCGGGAAGCTCGCTACGTGGAATCTTGCCGCCGTCGGAGCCGATCTGCGTGATGCGCAGGCGCTCCTTCGCGAGCTCGAGCGAGGCGCGGGTGATGCCGACCTGGCGCTCCGCGAGGATCAGATCCCAGTACGCGGCGACCACGGCCTGGGTCGTCGAGATCGCGATCGCGCGCTTCGCGAGCACGGCGACATCCTTCGACAGTGTCGCGCGGCGCTCCTGTACGTCGTAGATCGCGCGCCCACGCCCGCGCAGCAGCGGCTGTGCGAACCCGACCGTGACGTTGTGGCTCCAGTTGCTCGCGCCGAGCAAGGCATCGGCCTGCGCGTCGATGAAGCTGGTGTTGTTGAAGTTCGTGCTGGCGTTGAAGCTCAACGTGCCGCCGGTGGGCAGCACGCGGAAGATGCTGCCGGTGGCGCTGATGCTGATGTTGTTGTCGAGCGCCTGTCCGCCGAAGAAGCCGCCGGTGGATCGCTGCGCCTGCAGCTGCGCGCGGATCTGCCAGTCGTCGCGCGACAGGGTCTGCTGGATCCGCGCCTCCGCGATCTCGATGTCGAGCTTCGCGCCGGCGAGCCCGGGTGTGGTCGTCACCGCCGACTCGAGCAGCTTGGGCAAGGATGTCGCACGTGACGCACCTGCCCAGGTGCTCAGGTCATCCGGCGTGGTAGGTGCGGGAGGAGCACCCCCGGTCGTCGGATCGGACTGCGCGATCTTCCAGATCAGATCCGCGCGAGCCTCGACGGAGACCAGCGCGGCGAGCACCACAACCAATCGTGCGAAGCGCATCGGCGCGCGCACTATTGCATGCGTCAGCGCGGTTCGTTCGCGACCTTGTGCAGAAACTCGTCGACGGCGTCCAGCAGCGCGGCGTTGCGGTCCTGGGCATAGCCGGCGAGCTTTTCGGCGCACGCAGGGACGCGTTCGAGGAAGCGTGGGATCACGGTTTGATCCTCGAAGCTGTCGGTCCACATGCCGAAGCCCTCGAGCTCGAGGTAGCGCGCGTTGAGCATCTGCTCGAACTGATCTTCGAGTGGCAGCGACAACATCGGCTTGTGGAGGTAGACGGCCTCGCCCATCAGCGTGAAGCCGCCGGCGCCGATCACCGCGCGGCAGGTCGCGAGGTCCTCGATGAACGTGGTCTCGGAGAACGGCCGGAACCGCAGCTTGCCATCGACGACCTCTTCCTTGAGGCCGGGGCGCATGTTGTAGATCCGGCACTCGAGCCCGGTCGCGTGCAGCGCCTGCTCGAGCGCGGCCGAGCCGGATTGATAGACCAGCAAGTGATCGCCGTTCCCGCGCTTCGCATCCAGGATCTCGGGCCGCAGGATCGGCGGAAACAGGTACGTGTTGTCCTTCCGCGTCGGCGGTCGGAAGAAGCTGGTGATGTAGTACGCGTCGCAGCCGGGCAGCTTGGCCTTGATGAACGCCTTGGTCAGCTCGAACGACACGCGGTGGTCGTCGATGATCCCCGGCGCGATCGCGCAGCGATGGATGATCTGCATGTTGTCGATCGACAGGATCGGCAACCGGTGCATCTTGCCGTAGAGGTACGTCCACGACTCGAAGTCGCTGATCACCACATCGGGCTGGAGCTTCTCGACCTGCTCGAAGTACGCCTTGATGTTGGTCGGCACGCCCAGCACGCCCTTGAGGACGTTCGACCACAAGGTCTTGCCCTTCCGGACGCGATTCTCCTCGAGGATCATGTGAAACCCGTGGATCTTCGAGACGCCCTCGAAGCGCTTGCCGAGATACTCGGCCGCCTTGCCGGAGGCGATGATCTCGAGATCGTGGTCGTGGGAGAGCAAGTGCTCGAGGACCACACGCGATCGCATCGCGTGGCCCATCCCTTCACCGGTCACACCATAGAGGACCTTCACGCGCGCATACTACGGCCTTGCGATACCGCGTGTGGTGCGAAACGCTGGCGTTTGAAGAGCTGCCCGCGGCGTTGCCACTGCTCGTCCGTCACCGCGTCGATCTGCTCCTGGCCGTGCGGCCGTGGCAGCTCGGCGAGATCGCGGAGGTCGTGCGCCGGGCGAGGGGGGAGGGCGTGTTCGTCGCGGTGTGGCCGATGCTCGCCGACGAGGATGGCCGGTGGGCGAACGCGCGGTCGTGCGACAAGTACATCGCGTTCGTCGACCAGCTCCTCGCCGTGGTCCCCGAGGCCGACGAGCTCGCGATCGATCTCGAGCCGCCGTTCGACGAGCTCGAGCGCTTGATCCGGCGCGGGCGCGGGGTTGGCTCGGCCGCCACCCCCGCGCCCGCGCTATGCTCCGGACTGGGCCCCGCGAGGCTGCCGTCGCTGTCGTTCCGCAGCGCGCGCGATGATCTGGCGACCGCGACGCGGCGGTGGCACGCCAGCCTGCGGATCACCACCGCCGTGATCCCGTTCCTCGCCTTCGAACGCGGCGGGGCGTGGATGCAGCGCTTCCTCGGGACGCCGGTCACCGCGCTCGATGTCGATCGACACAGCGCGATGGCGTACACGTCGCTGCTCGAGGGCTGGTCGCGCGGCGTGCTCGATCGGCGGCGGGCCGAGGCGGTGTTCACACGCTGCGCAGTGGCGGCGAAGGCGAGATTCGGCGAGCGCGCGGCACTGTCGCTCGGCTGCGTCGGGGCCGGTGCGTTCGGTAGCGAGCCGGCGTATCGCGATCCGTCGGAGCTCGCGCGCGATGTCGCGCTGGCGCGTGCGGCGGGGATCGAGGAGCTCGCGCTGTTCGATCTCGGTGGCGTGATGCGGAGACCTCCACCCGAGGCCTGGTTCGACGCGCTGTCGGGCTAGGATGCCGCATGCAATCGGGCCTTCGCACCGCCGCTGCCGGCCTGATCGGCAACGTCCTCGAGTGGTTCGACTACGCGGTCTACGGCTACTTCTCGACGGAGATCGGAGCGCAGTTCTTTCCCGACTCGATGGGCGAGACCGACAAGACGCTGCTGACGTTCGCGGTGTTCTGGGTTGGCTTCGCCGCGCGCCCGATCGGCGGCATCGTGCTCGGCATGGTCGGCGATCGGGTCGGCCGGCGCGCGCTGCTGACGTGGTCGATCGCGCTGATGGGTGCAGCCACGCTCGTGATCGGCCTGCTTCCCACCTATCACACGATCGGGATCGCGGCGCCGATCCTGCTCGCGCTGATGCGCATCGTGCAGGGCTTCTCGCTCGGCGGCGAGTTCACCGGCTCGATGGTCTACACCACCGAGCTCGCCTCGCCGCTGATGCGCGGGATCATCGCGAGCTCCACCGCCGCCGGCACCACGCTCGGCTTCATCCTCGGCTCGGGCACCGCGTGGCTCGTCAACTCGACGCTCGGGAAGGAGGTCTCCGCCGATTGGGGCTGGCGGGTCCCGTTCCTCGCGTCGCTGTCGCTCGTCGTGATCGGCTACTTCCTCCGCCACGGCATCGAGGAGCCACCGCAGGCTGCGAAGGCCAAGGCCGTGCGCGCGCCGATCGTGCGATCGCTGATCGCCGACTGGAAGCCGATCGTCCAGACGTTCGGCATCGTCGCGATGACCAACGCGGCGTACTACCTGACGTTCACGTTCGCGGTCGAGCGGCGCAAGGCGGAGGACACCGACTTCCAGCTGGTCAATACGCTGAGCTTGTTCGTCGTGCTCGTCGGCAAGGTGCTCGGCGGCTGGCTGTCGGATCGCGTCGGTCGCCGCAAGCTGATGATCGGTTTGACGCTGGTGATCATGGCAGTGGTCTACGTCGGTCTCGATCTGATGCTGCACGGCGACCCGGCGCGGTTCTTCGGTGGTCAGGTCATACTCGGCATCCCGCTCGCGATGGCGCTCGGCCTACAAGGCGCGATGATCGTGGAGATCTTCCCGGTGCGAACGCGCGTGACGTCGATGTCCTTCGCGTACTCGATCACCCTCGCGCTCGCCGGTGGGCTCGCCCCGTTCGTCGCGACCTGGCTGATCTCGGAGACCGGCTGGACGATGGCGCCGGTGTTCTTCGTGCTCGCGTACGGCTTGATCGGGTTGCCGATCATGCTCGGGATGCGCGAGACCAACTCGCGGTCGCTCGACGACTGAACTGCACGTCCGGCAGACACGCCACCCGGACTACGGCTACCGGGGGTGCAGATCGCTCGGGGAGCGGCTCAATGGGCGGATCGGATGCGTGAGTGGCGGCACCTCTAGTTGAGTCGTGAGCGAGGAGCTTTGCCAGAACAGCGACACCGCCGTGAGCTTTCCGTTGACCACCTTGAAGAAGCCCATGAAGGGAACCTCCGCGCGCCCGCGCTCCTTCTTCTTGGGGTGGTAGCCGATGGTGGCCAGGGCTGGAAATCGCCACCATTCGAATGTGCCTTCCACCCCCACGTACTCTCCGCAGTACGAGACGTTGTGGATGTTCATGTTTGGGGGGTCGACGTCCGTGTCGAGCACCTGAAGCTGCGCCTGCAGCATCGCGGGATCGAGCGGGCGATCGAGCCAGGCTTCCGACCACACGAGGTTGTCGGCGAGCAGTGGTCGGAGCGGCCGAGGGTGTTCGCGACCTTGGTCTCCCCACGCCCGCGCTAGCTGCGCGACCACGAAGGCGTTGTCTTCCAGCAGAGGCTCCAACGGGACCACGACCTTCAGCCCTTTCCAGTCGATCCACCGTGGCTCGCTGGTGCCGGCATTGGCCATCGCGGCATCGAAGTACGTGGAGTCGTAGCGCACGCGATCGTGAGAGCCGAACGCGACGTCGTGAGCGATATAGAATCCCCTCGTCGGATCGGCTGCGACGCCGTGAAGTCGGACGATGCTGCGGATCTTGTCATCGGTCGCGAGCACGAACCGCGGCTCGGCGTAGGCGAGCGGGTGTGTCTCGCGAAATCGCTTCGCGTTCGAGATCGCCGTCGCGAGGTCGTGTGTCGGCTGGAGGCCAGGGAGGTCGACCTCGGCGCCGACCTCGAAGCACCGCTCGTAGCGTTCCCAATCGGCGACGTTGTACGCGTCCCAGCACGCGAGGTACTCGGCGACCAACCGGTGGACGCGAACGTCACGGTGTTCGGGGATTGGAGGCGGCTCATCGTCGAGGCCCGATCCTGCGCGTTCGCAGGAACCCATGACGACGGTGAGGAGGGCGATGGCGATGGCGGTGCGCATCACGCTTCCCTTGGTGACAAGGACCGGAGCTCGGGCCAGATGCGGGTGTCCTTGGGGGGGCGGTATCCGTCGTCGAGCTTGATCTTGTAGTCACGGATTTCCCCCCGCTCGTCGATCGCCATGTAGAGCTCTGGATATTTGAAGGTGCCGCGGGCCCCCGTATAGACCTTGAACCGGACCGTCAGCTCGATTGGAACCTTGACGTCTCCGAGCGTGCTGGCCTTCGACGTGATCAGCTCGAGCATCTCGGCGTTCATGTCATTGACTTTGATCTTCTCGATATGCGGCACCCCGATCCGTCCGTTGATATCCTCGTCGAAGTCGTAGATCGTCACGTTGAGAACACCGGCCGTTTCCCTGTAGTCGCCGTATCTCTTGGAAGCGCGGCCCGCGTGGCGCACGTGATCTCGTGGATCGTCGCTGAAGTAGTTCTTCATGTTGGTGACGTCGGCCGAGACACCCGTTACTGGTGGCGAAGCCGAACCCAAGGTCGACTGCGCGACGTAACGTGCCCAGTCGATCGCCGACTGCACCTTGAGCTTCTCGGTCGCATCCTTGGTCGCGGCGCGCGTCGACTTCTCGAGTCCCTGGACGTCCGCGATGCTCTGCGTCCCTGCCGCCACCTGGTTGTTGAGGGTGGTGATGTTCGCG
>JANNBP010000461.1:0-3906 GCA_031385555.1 Deltaproteobacteria bacterium
GTTCCTCGGTGGTCCGCGTGCTGCCGTTGAATCGTGGCCGTGGACCGTGCTTCCCTTGGCAGATCGCGACCGCGAGCGTCGACGACGGTTGGTTGATCAAGGTTGATGGCCGTACGTCGCACGTCCGCGTGCTGCCGTTGAATCGTGGCCGTGGACCGTGCTTCCCTTGGCAGATCGCGACGGCGAGCGTCGACGACGGTTGGTTGATCAAGGTTGATGGCCGTACGACGCACGTCCGCGTGCTCCCGATGAATCGAGGCCGTGGACCGTGCTACCCTTGGCAGATCCCGACCGCGAGCGTCGACGACGGTTGGTTGATCGAGGTTGCTGGCCGTGCGCGGCACACGTCCGCGTGCCGCCTCGTGAACCGCGTTGGATCGTGGCCGTCGACCGTGCTCCGACCGTGAGTGTCGGCGACGGTTGGTTGATCGAGGTTGATGGTGTGCGTCGAACGGCCGCGTGCTGTTGAATCGTGGCAGACGGGGGCCTGGCTGCGACTGCCGAGCGGCGCCGCCGCCGCGAAAGATCGCGAAGTCGACGCCGCCTTCCGGCTGTCCGCGGATCGGCCGAGGGCCGTGACGCGTGGCTCGGTCGAGCTGCCCACAAACCTCGGCGACTGTGTCTAGTTCAGCACGATCTTCTTGAGATCCAGCCCACCGGCGAACATGTACGAGACCGCGTCCGAGTAGCCCATGACCTCGACGCCGCAGCCGTTCGGGCACGTGATCACGTGCTGGCCCGCGTTGACCTGCATGCGCGCCGCGCGATACAGGCCGCCCGCGTACGGCGTCATCGCGACCGTGAGACCGTCGACGATCACCGCGCCCTGGCCAGGCGACGCGATCGACAGGAAGTTCTTCGCGTACTGCGACGGCACCAGCACGGTGTACGAGGTGCGGAACTGCTCGACCGGCACCGCGATCGAGAACGATGGATCGCCCTCGCCCACCGAGCCACCGAACAGCAGGTCCTGCCAGATCGCCGACTCGAGGTAGTGCGCGATCAGCACCGGCTCGCTCGCGGTCACGCCGGTGTCGCCCTGGATCTTGACCTCGCAGAACTGACCGGGCTGCAGCGTGCCGCAGCTGCCCATCGCCGGTGAGGGATCGAAGGTGATCGTGGTGTTCGCCTTCTGCGCCATGATGCGGAGCAGGTCGGGCTCGTTGGTGCCGCGCGACTTGCTGCGCGTGATCGCGAACGTCTTGCCCCATGTCGACGTCGGGAACAGCATCTCCTCGATGTGATCGGCGCAGCACGGGCCGGCGGTGTGCGTGTTGTCGGGCGGCGTGGCCTCGCCGACGCCCATCGCCTCGTGGCCGCCGAACACGCCGAACGTCTTGGTGTCGAGCGAGCGGATCTTGGTGCCCGTGAGATCGCCGCCGGCGACGGCCTGCAGTGTCAGCACCTCGAACGGCTGCAGCGTGAACTGCACCGGCGTGTTCGCCGGCAGCGCGGCCTGCGTGGTGCCCTGGACGATCGCAGCCTTCGGGGTGACCTCGATGACGGTGTCGGCCTGGTTCGCGACGATCGAGACGTAGCCGTGATAGTTGTGCGTGTTCGGGCGGCGGTTCTCCGTCGGCCAGCTGAACGCGTAGTACTCGACGTCGTAGGCGGTGGTGGGCAGCAGCAGCGACGCGTCGTTCGAGAACACGTTGACGTTCTCGAGCGGGTTGAACTGGTAGGCGACGATCGGTAGATCCGACGTGATCTTGTAGGCCTTCTTCACGTTGCCCGTGCCGTCGATCGACTGGTCCGGGATCGTGTTCGGGGCGACGTTGGGCTTGATCGCTTCGACGGTACCGGCGGCGATCGTCTTCGTGATGAGCTCGCCGTTGGGACCGGTCACCGTGACATTGACCGGGCGCGCCTGCGGGTTCGAGACCACCACCGCGAAGGGCGAATTCTGCGCATCGAGGACACAGACGGGCACCTGCTTGCAGGTGAACCCGTTCGGACAGGTTCCGCCTGGATCACACTGACCGCGAACTGCCGTGTTGTTGGTGTTGCCGCATGCCGCGATCGTCACGTTCTTGATGCCGGGGATGCCGATGCAGTTGGCGCCGCCCTGGACGTCGAACACCTCGACGGCGTTGTCGAGGTCGACCGCCATGTACTCGCAGCCGATGTAGCTGTTGTTCTCCGCGGCGGAGGCACACGCGTCGACGCACATCCCGGCTTCGCAGATGTTCGCGCCCGTGCACTGCTCGGTCTCGCCGCCGACGTTGCCGGAGGAGTCGCAGCTGTGAACGTTGCCGTCCTGGCAGACCGCTCCACCGGGCGCGCAGTTGACGCAGCCGAGCTGCGCATCGCACGCGACCTGGCACTCCTCCTGGATCGACCACTGGCCGCCGACGCAGACCTGATAGACCGAGCCACCGCACTGGTGAGCACCGTCATCACAGATGGCCGGCAGCGAATCGCCCGGCGTGTCATCGCCGTTTCGGTTCGATGGTCCACAAGCCGCGAGCACACTGATCAAGAGAACGAAACGCATGCGTCCCTCCAAGCCGGGTCGTCTTAACACGAGGGCTGTGGGTGCTTGCCGTCTGTTTGCCCTGACCGTGCATCACAGCACTGACCGGTGAGAACAGCGGTTCTGCCGGAATCGCAGAGGGTGTCGTGAACAGACCACACAAGACCGTCGGTTCGATCCGGGTCCCGAGGAGTTAGCCGCGCTCGGGTTGGGCCTCGACTTGCTACCTCCTCGCTCGATGCGATCGCTGCTCCTCGCCTTGTTGGTCTCCTTGGGTGGTGGGTGCGATCGCGTCGATTGTTCCGACGGGGGGCCGAACGAGGCTGCCTACCGCGACGGGCAAGACTCGGCACGCCGGGAGAACACCCGGCAGTTCGACGAGGGCAAGACCGCGGGTCTCGCCCTGACGCGCACCGACGGCGAAAAGGACGGTCGTCTCGACGGGTTCGACGACGGGTTCACAACCGGGTACAGCGACGGCTACGGCAACGGCTATGGCTCCGGCGCGACGGATGGCGCCGCCGACGGTGCCTCGGATCCGACGGCCTGCTCGGCGGGCGCCTCCGCGGGCAGCGCGGCCGGGCAAGCCGACGCGTACAACGACTCGTACGGCGCGGGGCAAGCCGACGGCAACGGCGCGGGCTACGACGCCGGGTTCGTGGATGGGGCCGCGACCTGCGAAGGCAGCCCGGAGAAGCCGGGCGCTCCCCGCTCGGCGGAGACCAAGGAAGAGAAGGTCTGCCGAGCCCGTGGCTTCCAGGCGACCGCGGACACCAACGCGTTCGGCAAGGGTTTCGCCGAGGGCAAGCGGCAGAACCCTGACTACCAGGCGGGCTACGGAGCGACGTATCCGGTCGCGTTCACCGATGGCGAGCACGAAGGCTTCACCACCGGTGAGCTCGACGGCTACGACGACGGGTACGCCGACGGCTACGGCACGAGCTACGCGATCGCGTACGACGGCTGCTTCGACAGCGCGTACGGCAGCTCGTACGACGGGGCGTCGGGGAGCGGCTACGATCCGGGCTACGACGCCGGCTACAGCGCCGGGTACAGCGTGGGCTACAGCGACGGCGCGAGCTGCGAATAGAACGGCGCAGCAGTGGGGCCGCTGTTTCCGCCGTCCCGCGGAAGTGGGGACGGTCCCCAGTTTTCGTCGGTTTCCGTCGGTCCCACATGAAGTGGGGGTCCCGCAGCAGCGGGGTCTTGTGGAAGTGGGGACGGTTCCCAGTTTCCGTCGGTTTCCGTCGGTCCCGCATGAAGTGGGTCCCGCAGCAGCGGGGTCTTGTGGAAGTTGGGACGGTCCCCAGTTTCCGTCGGTTTCCGTCGGTCCCGCAGAAGTGGGGGTCCCGCAGCAGAGGGGGCGTGTGGAAGTGGGGACGGTCCCCAGTTTCCGGCGGTTTCCGTCGGTCCCGCATGGAGTGGGGGTCCCG
>JANNBP010000504.1:0-3346 GCA_031385555.1 Deltaproteobacteria bacterium
CGATAGGAGGCAGTGCCGAGATCGACGACGTCCCACGTGGCGGGCATGACGTTCGATAGCACGCGCTAGCGCGTTGAGGATTCGAATGAGCCCTCCGTAGACCCAGGCCGACGCGGGAACGGAAGGCCACTCGCGCACAAGCCGTGACGGTCGCTCTGCACCCGTGCGTCCGTGTTCGATCGACCGCGCGCCTCCGCGACAGCGTGGGCGCCAGCTGCGCGTTGTGGCGGCCGGCGCGGATCGATGAGCGATGGCCCGCAGGGCGAGCGCGTCCTTCCGAGGCCCAGACCAAGGTATCGAGCCGCGCGAGGCAGCGTTGGGATCGCACACGCCGAGCACACGGGTCCCGAATCCCGATGCGGCTGCGACCACTGATGTGGTCCCTGTGAACGGCTGCATCCACGAGCCCGAGTCCCGATGCGTCCCCGGCGAACGGCTGCTATCGCCGAGCAACTGCTATCGCATTCTTTCCATCCCGCAGTCAGAGAAGGCGGCTCCACAGCCACGCGCAGCCCGGAACGCGCCGATGGACCATGCAGGACCGGTTCGTCGGCGACGGCCACAAGCTAGCGGTTGATCACGTGGATCGCCTCACCCATCGCCACCGCTGCCGCTTCCATCACCGCTTCCGACAGCGTCGGGTGCGGGTGGATCGTCAAGCGAAGGTCATCGACCATGGCACCCATCTCGATCGCGAGTGCGGCTTCGGAGATCAGATCGCTCGCACCGTTCGCGACGATGTGCACGCCGAGCAGCTCGCCCGTCTTGGCATCGCCGATCACCTTGCAGAAGCCCTCGGTGTCGTTGACCGAGAGTGCGCGGCCGAGCGCGGCGAACGGGAACTTGCCGACCTTGAGGTCGGTGTGGCCCTTGGCCTTCGCTTCGTCCTCGGTGAGACCCGTCGAGGCGATCTCCGGATCGGTGAACACCACCGCGGGGATCGTGCGGACATCGAACGCGGCCTTGTGACCGGCGATGATCTCGGCGACGACCTCACCTTCCTTGGTGGCCTTGTGCGCGAGCATCATGCCGCCGATCAGGTCGCCGATCGCGTAGATGCCGGCGACGTTGGTCTTGAGCTGATCATCGGCGACGACGAAGCCGCGCTTGTCGACGGTGACGCCGGCGACGTCGAGGCCGTGGTTCTCGCTGTTCGGGCGGCGCCCGATCGACAGCAGGATCTTGTCAGTGTCGATCGTGGCAGTCTTACCATCGGCGAGCTCGACCGTGAGCACCGCGCGGTCACCCTTGTCTTCCCAGCTCTTCGCCTTGGTCGACAGCATGACCTCGACACCCATCTTCTTGAGCTTGCGCGCGACCACAGCGACGCAGTCCTTGTCCATGCTGCCGAGCAGGCCGGGCGTGGCCTCGACCACGGTGACCTTGGTGCCGAACTTCGCGTAGACCATGCCGAGCTCGAGCCCGATGTAGCCGCCGCCGATCACGATCATGCGGCCGGGGACAGCGTCGAGTGCGAGGGCCCCCGTCGAGTCGATGACGCGGGCGTTGGCCGAGCTTGCGAGGCCAGAATTGCCGTCTACCTTGAAGCCGGGGATCTCCATCGGCCGCGAGCTGGTGGCGAGTACGATGTTCTTCGCGATGATGGTCTGCTTGTCGGTCTTGGTCTCGACCTCGATGACGTGACCATCGGGACCGCGCTTGCCGAGCTTCGCGGTGCCGTCGATGATCTCGACGCCGTTGCCCTTGAGCAGCGTGCGGACACCGCTGGTGAGCTTGTTGACGACGCCGCCCTTCCAGGCCTGCAGCTTCTTCATGTCGAGGGTGGGCTTGCCCGGGATCGAGATGCCGATGTCCTCCGAGTGGCCGAGCTTCTCGTACATCTTGCCGGCATGGATGACCGCCTTCGATGGGATGCACCCGACGTTGAGGCAGACGCCCCCCATGTACTCGCGCTCGATCACGGCCGTCTTGACCTTGAGCTGGCCGAGACGAATGGCGGCAGGATAGCCGCCGGGCCCGGCTCCGATCACGACCGCATCAAACCGTTGTTCAGCCATGCCGGTCTCATACCACCGACTAAAGACGTCGTCAGGCGGCCGAGCGAGTCATCATGCGTTCGAGCGTGACCTCGAGGACCGCGGCGGTGTCGCGCTCGACCTCGTCGCGATCCGCCGAACCTGAGTGCATCACACGCGCGGTCTAACGCGCACGCTCGCGATGGCCGTCCTCGAGCCTGGCCAGCACGTGAGGAGGGTCGGCCAGCGCCCGAAGTTCCTGGCGAGGTGCTACTTGCGCGAGATCTCTTTCGCGGTCGTGTCGGTCAGCTTGAGCTCCGCCAGTTGATTCTGGAACTTGACCCGCTGGAGCATCACCTTCTCCTGCGCCTCGACGAGCGCGATCGTCGCCTTCTGCGTGCGGTCCGACATCTCACCCAGCTTCGTCTTCAGCGTCTGCATCAGCTCGCCGCTGGTCTTCACCGCCCTCAGTGTCACCAACTGTGCGTGGAGCTCGCCCGACCGCGAGCGGTACTCGACCAGCTGATCGCGCAGCGTGCGGATGTGGTCCTGCAGGTCGGCGGCGCCCTTGTGGATCGAGAGCAGCGCGGTGATCTGCAGCTTGAGCGCGGGAGACGCCTTCGGCTCGTTGACGAACACCTTCATCATCCCCAAGGCGGTCTCGGTGGAGAGATCAAAGGTCCGCTCGACCGGCGTCGCCTCGGTGATCGCGACCAGCTTGGTCTCGCCGGCGCCGAGCTGGATCTCGAACAGGTGCGAGTCACCGACCTTGGTGTACTGCCGCGGGTGATCGACCAGCGACCAGCCGCTTTCCAGGCGGTGGCGCAGGTAGACCGTGGTGGGCGCGGTGAGCCGGCTGGTCACCGAGAACTTGGTCTCGCGACGATGCTGGACCTCGGCGGTCAGGATCCCGCGCTGCACGGTGACGAGCTTCGCGATCTGATCGGTCTCGGCGCCGGTGCGCTCGTCGACGATCTGCTTGTCGAGGGCGAACGGGACGACCGCGGCGGCGCGCGGCGGCACCGGCTCGGTGATGCCTTCGCCGATGAACCTGCCGTCGCCGTACACCGTGACCGGACCGGGCTCGAGCGTGTCGCCCGTCGGGTTGTCGAGGCGAACCGCCTTGAAGGCGAAGCGCTGATCGCCGCGATCGGAGACCGGATCGTAGAGATAGACGACGCCTCCCGTGGTCTCGCCATGGACCATCGACACCATCGCGCTCGAACCCGCACGGATCGTCATCGGGCGTTCGGCGATGAAGTGGCTCTCGCCGACGGGGCTGTCGCCGGGGGTGATCTTCGACGCCACTTTCGCCGTCGGGTCGCCGTCCTTCCCGGCCTTCGGAGCGATCGCGAGCACGCGGATCGTCT
>JANNBP010000563.1:0-23130 GCA_031385555.1 Deltaproteobacteria bacterium
GTTGAGCGCGAGGCACTCCTCGTCCATCGCGACCTTGTCGGTCATGCCGCTCATCATCGCGGAGCGTGGATCGCGCGACGGAACAAGCCGCGCGCCGCGGGCATCGACATCAAGTGTGCGATCGAGACGGCACCCGCGGACTCACCCATCACGGTGATCGCGTCGGGATCGCCGCCGAACGCTGCGATGTGATCGCGGACCCAGCGGAGCGCAGCGAGCTGATCGAGGAGGGCGACGTTGCCGGCGGCGTAGTCCTCGCCGAGCCGATCCCCGAGGTAGAGGAGGCCGAACACGCCGAGCCGGTAGTTCAGCGTGACGACGACGAGGTCGTGGTCCTTCGCGAACGACGTTCCATTGTAGAGCGGTTGACTCCCCGAGCCCATGACGAACGCGCCGCCGTGGATCCACACCACCACCGGGCGGCGCTTTCCATCCGCCGCGGGCGACCCCGACGGTGGGGGGACCGCCGGCGAGTAGATGTTGAGCGCGAGGCACTCCTCGTCCATCGCGACCTTGTCGGTCATGCCGCTCATCATCGCGGAGCGTGGATCGCGCGACTGCATCGCCACCGGTCCGAACGCCGTGGCATCGCGCTCGCCGGTCCACGCCGTCGGCTCGGGTGGGCGAAACCTGGGTGCGCGGGCATACGGAATGCCGCGCCAGGTGGCGATGCCGTCGCGCACGGCTCCACGCACGGCTCCCACACGGGTCTCGACGACGATCGTCATGCCCAGAACCTACCCCGGTCGTGCTACATCCCTTGCCGAAAGTGTCCGATCTCGATCTCCTCCTGGCTGAAGGAATCATCGACGAGATCTGCGGTCGTTTGAAGAGCGGCAAGGAAGCCGACATCTCGGCCGTCCGGCGCGGCGACCAGATCCTCGCGGCCAAGGTCTACAAGGACCGCGCGACCCGCAGCTTCAAGAACAACGCGGACTACAAGGAAGGCCGCAAGGTCCGCAATACTCGCACTCAGCGCGCCATCGAGAGCGGCGGCAAGTTCGGTCGCGACTCCGAGGAACAGGCCTGGAAGTCCGCCGAGGCCGATGCGCTCTACAAGCTGGCCGGCAGCGGGGTGCGCGTCCCGGCGCCCGTGATGTTCTACGAGGGCGTCCTCCTGATGGAGCTGATCGCCGGTGCCGACGGGCAGGTCGCGCCGCGGCTGATCGATGTCGCGATCCCTCCCGACGACGCGATGGGGATCTACGCAGATCTGCTGTCGCAGATCATCTCGATGCTGTGCCTCGATCTGATCCACGGCGATCTGTCGCCCTACAACATCCTGCTCGCCGCCGACGGCCCCACGATCATCGACTTCCCGCAGGTGGTCTCCGCCGCGCATAGCACGCGCGCCGAGTTCTTCTTCCTGCGCGACTTCGACAACGTGCTGCGCTTCCTGGTCACCTTCGACCCGACGCTCGCCGTGCATCGGGCCGATGGTCGCGCGGTGTGGCGCGCGTATGTCGGACGCGAGCTGACGCCGCAGTTCGTGCCACCACCGCCGCCGCCACCGTCGCAACAACGGCGCGAGGAGCGTCGCTTCGATCGGCCGCGCAACGATGGTCGTGGGCCGCAACGCGGCAACAACCGCGGGCCGCAGCAGCGCAACGATGGTCGCGGGCCGCAGGGCAACGACAATCGCGGGCCGCAGCAACCCAACGGCGCCGGTGGTTCGCAGCAGCGCGATGCCGGCGGACTGTTACAGCGCAGCGACCGGTCGTTCGCCACCGGCGGGTCGCAACCGGGTGGGCGCAACGATCGATCGTTCGACGCACGTGGATCGCAACCGGATGGTGATCGCGGCTCGCAGCAACGCACCGACAACCGCGGACCGCACCCAGCGGCAGGTGATCGCGGACCGCAGTCGCGCAACGATCGAACGTTCGACACCCGCGGGTCACAACCGGGCCCGCAGCAACGCAACGACGGTGGCGTGCCTCCGTCGCGCAACGACGGTCGGGGAGCGCAGCCAACCGGTGATCCGCAACAGCGCGAGGATGGTCGCGGACCCTCGCAGCGCAACGACCGATCATCGTCGCAACCCGGTGGTGATCGCGGATCGCAGCAACGCAATGACGATCGCGGGCCGCCGCGCAACGACAGTCCCGGACCGCAGGCACCCAGCGCAGGCTCGGCGCAGCCTCGACGCTCGTACGGCGAACGCTTCGCAGGAGACCGTGCCGGCACGCCCGATCGCGGGCCGCAAGAACAGCAACGCAGCGCTGGTCGCGGACCGCAGCCATTCAACGACGACCGCGGGCCACAACCCGTAGGCGGCGGGACGCAGCCGCAGCCACGCAACGACAGTCGCGACGATTTCGACTGGTCGCAGCCACGCCGCACGGCAGCGCCGCCACGCAACGATGATCGCGGGCCGCAGCCGCGCAACGACGATCGCGGAGCGCAACAGCGCAACGACGATCGCGGACCGCCGCAGCGCAACGACAATCGCGGACCGCAGCAAGCCAACGACGGTCGCTCCTCGCAGCAACCCAACGCTGGCGCGGCGCAGCCTCGACGCTCGCAGGCCGAACGTTTTGCAGGAGCGGGCACGCCGGATCGCGGTTCGAGTCCGAGCGACACGCGTGCGCGTTCACCAGGTCCTACTGCGCAGCGCAACGACCGTCCTCGCGCGAGCGGCCCAGCCCCCTCGATGCCACCGCCACGCGCACCGCGTGCGCGCGTCGATCCGCGACCGCCACCGCCCGCTGGTGGTCATCGTCGTCGTCCCAAGCGTCGCTCCTGAGTCCCGGCCTTTCCTGTCGTCGACGCCAACTCTCAGGTTGGCCTCCGTCCACCTCGATGGTTCGGCCGCGCCGCCGTTCGCGGTCTGGATCCCTACCAGGAGACCCTCCGGAGGTTGGTGGCAGCACCGTTGGTATGGGTCCGCCGATCGGTACGACGCCGGGCCGCCGTGATGATGCGGTGAGACGAACGCGTATGTTCCTTCAGCTTCGGCAGTGGTGCTGTGCACGCGGCGAGCGCGAGCGCGGCGAGTCTCATTTGATCCAGGCGCGCAGCCGTTTCGTATCCGCCGTGCCCCTGTAGTCGGCGAGCGTCTTGGTCGCCTCCGCACGAAACTTCGGATCACCGGAGAACACGTCGGTGGGCTCGAGCTTGGGCAGACCGCCCTCGAGCCCGAGCGCATTCGGGAGCCAGGTGCCGATCGCGTTGTCGTGGAAGCCACTCGCCTCGGGCATCGCGAGCAGCTTGAACAGCGTCCGCGCGACCCGCACGAGATGCGCCGGCGTGCCCGACATCGCGAGACCCGTGACCTGGTTGATCATCACCGCACGCGCGGTCTGCGAGCACGACGGTTCGAGGACGACCGAGAGCAGCGCGTCGTAGAGCGGGAGGTCTTTGACCGCTTGCTCGCCGGTCTGGTCCCAGACGTAGCCGGTGGCGATCTCGTCGGCGATCCCACACGTCGCACGCAGCCGCGAGACCAGGGCGATGCCCGTGACGTGGTTGACGTCGGCGTCGCGCACCATCGCGAGGCTCGCGAGATGAGGGGCCGCGACCTTCACCGTGCACAAACCGCGAAGCACGTCGGCGAGCTTGCCCGACTCACACATCGCGACGTACTCCGTGCCGGGCCTGAGCGATTGCTCGACGATCCACCAGGCGGCGGGCCACGACGTGTGCTCGATCATCGACTGCTGGACCACGAGCTGCACGTGATCGCCCGGATTGCCCGTGCCGCGGTATGTGCTCAGGATCTCGAGATCGAGCGCGACGCAGCGGCGCTGATCCATCACCGGCTCAAAGGATGCAAAGGAGACACGCACGTGCACGACGTGGCTGCTTTGCTTGTAGGACAGGCCGGGCCGCCAGTCTGGGTCTGTCGCGCAGGTCAACGCGGCGGGCGCATCGGGCGGTCTGGGCGGTGCCGTCGGCGACGGAGCAGGCGACGAGCAGGCGACGAGGACCACCAACCACTTCATCGAAGCTCCACATCGACGAGCGTCTCGTCGTCGGCTAGCAAGGTGTCGAGCAAGGGCCGATAGCGTTCCACGAGGTAGCTGTGGATGCGAGGCACCAGTTTCGCGGCGAGCCGACTACCGCCATAACGCAGCTCGCGGAAGCGATCGGCATCGATCACCGCGGCGATCGTGGGTTCGCGGGTGATGAACGAGAACGGCTGGCGCCCACCGTCGAGCACGGCGAGCACGCCCGGCATGTCACCGGGCCCGGCATCGACGAGCGGCGTGCCATCGGCGGCGGTGACGTCGACGCGGCCTTGGGTGACGATCAGGAAGCGATTCGACGGCTCTCCCGCCCGCACGATCAACATGCCGGCGGGGAGCTCCCAGAGCAGCGCGCGTAGGCGATCCGACTCCGGCAGGTCGAGCCCGTCGAGGAAGCCGGCCGCGGGACCGATCACGTGCGCCTCGGTCCACGCCGCCGCGTCGGCCGGGGTGATCGGCCCCCAGCGTCGCTCCATCAGCTCGCGCCAGACCCTCATGTTGGTGCGCGCGATCTGATCGAGAAACGCGAATGCCCCCGCACTGGTCTCGCGCCGGAGTTGCTCGATCGCGGCACGGTCGAACAACCATCCCGTGATCGCCGTTCGTGCGACGTACGTCATCGGCGAGGGGCCACCGTCGAGGATCGACAGCTCGCCGATCAGCGCGCCCCCACGCGCGCGCATCACGTGCTTGCCGAACCGCGTCCCGACCGCCTCGCCCTCGTTGATCATGATCATCCCGTCGGAGACCTGCCCCTCGCGCGAGATCACCTGACCCATCGGCGCCTCGAACGGCCGCGCGGTGAGCCGGAGCTCCTCGAGCAAGCACGGGTCGAGCGACGCGAAGATCGGCGAATCGCGCAGCGCGTCGAGATATCTCCGCGCGATCTTCTTCTCGGAGTGCCGCTTCCCCGACAGCTGCGCCACCAGGTCCGTCCCGACTTCGATCCCCGACGCGAGCGCCTGCTCGTGCACGTGCGGCACGCGCAACCACCCTCCCGCATACCAGGTGTTCGACGCACCCTGGAGCTGCGCCAGTCGCCGCGCGCTGACGTCCTGCGGTCGCGACAGCGCCGGGTGCACGAAGAACCGATTCGCGATCACGTTCTTGAGAGTCCGGTGCGGGTTGATCGTGACGAACACGTCGGGGACATCACCACCCGACAGGCGCCTCGGATAGATCGTCAGCGTCGGTCGGGTCTCCGGTTGATCGAGTTGCCCGGCGACGTACGTGTACGCGCCGATCAGCATCGGATCGCTGCACACGTACTCGGCATCGCGATGCACGGCGACGCGCGCCCGCTGCCACTGGAAGGCACCGAGCAGGGCCGCCTCGTCGACCGACGGATCCTCGAGCATCGAGCGGATCGCGTGCGGGCTCGCCGCGAACACCACGTGATCGAACCACTGTGATTCGTGCGAGCCGCCCTCGGTCTCGAGCCGCAACCGCACGCCCTTGGGCCGTCGCGAGACGCCGACGATCGTGGTCCCTGTCCGGAGGGTTCCACCACGCTGCTCGAACCAGATGTGGAACGCCGCCGGCCACGCGTGCATGCCGTGCTCGACGACCATCCGCTCGCTGCGATCACCGAGCAGACCTTCCATCTGCCAGAACGCGACGAGCGGGCGGATGAAGTAGTCCTCGGGATCGCGATCCGGCATCGGGAACGCGCCACCCGCACGCGGGTTGAAGTAGCTGCGCCGGAAGTCGGAGCCGTAGTCGTACTCGTCGAGGTAGCGCCGCGCCGTCCACTCGGAGAACCGCGCCTCGGCGGTGACCTCGACGCACGTCGCCTGGAACAGCTCGATGTCGGCGAAGAACCGGCCCTCGTCATCGATCCCATCGACGACGCGCCTGCCGCCCTTGGTGGTCCACAGCGCGTGGCCGTCGATCGTCGTACACGTCGAGTCCGGCTGCACCGGCGTCACCGTCAGGTCGAGGTCGGCCATGAAGCGACGCACCTCGTGCGAGGTCGCGCGATTGAAGTCGGAGACGCCGGCATCGACGAGCACGGTGCGCTTTCCGTGCGGCACCGGGATCGCGAAGCAGTGCCCACCGAGTCGCGGTAGCTCCTCGAACAGCGTGACCTTCAGGCCCGCATCGACGAGCACCTTCGCGGCACCCATCCCCGCGGCCCCACCCCCGATGATCGCGATCCTCATCGTGGCCAGAATAGCGGGTATTGTTCTCGGCCAGTGACGCGTCCTCTTACGATCCTCGGGTGTGGCTACGTCGGAACGCGACTCGCAAAGGCAGCCCTCGCCGCCGACCGGCCCGTCAAGGTCGCCGGTCGCTCGACGGGCAAGCTCGCTCCCATGCAAGAGCTCGGCGCGACGGTGAAGTACCTCGACGCCGGCATCGTCAAGCAGATCGCGCCGATCTGCAGCGGCACCTCGGGTGGCACCGTCGTGTTCTCGATCCCGCCCGTCACGCTGCTCCCGCCGGGGCAGGTGATCAAGGCCGCGCTGCAAGCCGCCTACGGAGCGGGTGCCGACTGCTTCATCTACTTCTCGTCGAGTGGCCTCTACGGCGCCGATCCCGACGACGACGTCTGGATCGACGAGGACACGCCGATCGCGCTCGACGATCCGCCGATGAAGGACATCGGCACCAACGAGGAGGCGATCCAGCAATGCACGTTCGATCGGCTCCGCATCGTCACCCTTCGCCTCGCTCCCGTCTATGGTCCTGGGCGCGGCGTGCGTAGCCGGCTCGACAAGGGCGACTACAAGCTGCTCGACGACGGTCGCCACGCGATCTCGCGGATCCACGTCGACGATGTCGTCAACGCGGTGTTCGCCGCGGAGCAACGAGCCCAGACCAAGTCGACCTTCCTCCTCGCGGACGACGAGCCGACCACGCAGCTCGCCTACGCGCAGTGGTTGTGCGAGCGCATGGGCAAGTCGTTGCCTCCGTCGCGCGCGCAGCTCGAGCCCGGCAAGGCGCGCGTCGCGCATCGCAATCGCAAGATCCGCAACACGCGGATGAAGGAGGTCCTCGGCGTCACGCTGCGCTACCCGACGTTCCGCGAGGGCGAGGTCGCGATCGAGGCCGAGCTAACCCCAGAGGCCTGAGTCGGTCCCTCGACCAACGCGCCGGGGACGAGCGACCGAGAAGCTTCCCGGAAGGTCGAGTCAGGTACCCAGGACCTTCTGGACCTCGGCGACGAGCGTGGTCATCCCGCTCTCCTTGGAGATGAAGCCGTCGATCTTCGCGTCTGCGGCGCGGCGTGCGAGATCCGCGACCGGGAGCGTCGAGAACAGGTAGATCGGGGTCTGGATCGACCGCTCGTGGCGCAGCACCGCCGCGATGTCGTCGCCGAACAGCTCGGGCATCTGGACGTCCATCAGGATCAGGTCGAACCCGGTGGCACCCTTCTCCCCGAGCTCGGTGACGGTGATCCGTGTCTCGACCTCGTACCCGGCCTGCACCAGCACGTGCTTCGCGGCTGCGAGGATGATCGGACTGTCGTCGATGATCAGGATTCGCTTCACTGACCCGCAGTCAGCCTCTCACGACCCTAGCGACCGAGCAACGTCAACGGCGAGCGAGCTTGCGGGTCTCGAGGTCACCCTTCGCGAGCTCGATCGCGTACGCCGTCCCGAGCCGCGCGAACTTGATCGCGTGCGACGAGTTGTTGGCGCTGCGCTCCAGCGTGTCGCGATCGGTGTGGATCGACTTGTTCATCTCGCGCGACCGCGACTCGAACGGCATCGACGCCGCGAAGCCGTTGCGGTGCCACGCCGCGTGATCGCTACACGCATAGCCGCACTTGTCGAACCCGTAGGTCGCGCCGACGTAGGTCTCGATCAGCGAGCTGAGGAACGCATTCTGCGCCGCATTCGTGAAGTCCGTGATCAGCCAGATATCCGCGGCCGAGCCCTGGTAGTTCGTCATGTCGAGCTGCAGCACGCCGACGACGTCGAGCCCGCGCTCGCGAAAGTTCTTCGCGATCGATAGCGATCCGCGCAGCCCGACCTCCTCGGCCGCGTAGCCCATGAACTTGATCGTGCGCTCGGGGCGGAAGTCGGCGGCGAGCAGGGCCCGCGCCACCTCGCTCAGCGTGGCGATCCCGGAGGCATCGTCATCGGCGCCGGGTGCGCGGCTGCCCGAGCCACCCGGTGCGATCGAATCGAGGTGACCACCGATCACGACGATCTCCTCGGGCTTCGTCGTCCCGGGGATCGTCATGATCACGCTCTTCTGCGGGTAGCCGTGATCGAACAGCTCGAACGTCACGTCAGGCCGCAGCGTCGCGAAGGACTGCCAGCGATCGCGCAACCACTCCGACGCCGCCGCACCACTCGCCGAGCGGTAGTACCGATTCTTCATGCTCTGCAGCTCGGTGATCGTCCCGAGGATGTTGACGTCGGAGAGCAGCGGCAGCACCTGCTTGACGACCTCGGGCCGGTCGAGCGTGTAGGTGATCGGCTTCGGCTTCACCGTCATCGCCGCGAACAGGTGTGCGTCGACCGCGGAGTCGTGCAGTGCGAACCCACCGCACCGGTGATGCTCGCCGTGCATCCTCTCCGACAGCGCCTCGAGGTCCTCGGCCTCGACCAGCGCGACCGCGACGTCGCCGTCCTGCTCGACGATCTGCGCGCCCTTCGGCAGCAGCGACACCGCGTCGACCCCGAGGGTGATGAACCGTGGGCCCGACTCCTCGCGGGGGCCGCTCCCACATCCAGCGATCAACAGGCACGCGAGCAGGCTGCGCATGGAGCGAGTCTAGCCCTACACTGGGGCGTGCGCGACGTTCTCCTGTTCGGCGCCAGCTCGATGCTGGGCTGGTCGATCTGGCGCGCCCGTGGGGCGATGGATGTCGAGGGGTTCTGCAACGGCAACACGCGCGAGCTGCCGCCCGGGATCGAGTCGGGGCTGCACCTCGACGACGAGCTAGCCGTCGCGCTGCTGTTCAAGCGTGCGCGGCCGCGGATCATCATCCACTGCGCGGGGGTATGCGACGTCGAGACCTGCGAGAAGTCTCCGGAGTTCGCGCACTCGGTCAACGTGATCGGGACGCGCAACCTCCTCAAGTACGCACCGGTCACCACACGCATCGTCTACCTGTCGAGCGACCACGTGTTCGGGGGGGCAGTATCCGGATCAGGTCCGTACTTCGAGGACTCTCCCGCGGCGCCGATCAGTTGCTACGCGCGCACGCGAGTCGCCGCCGAGGAGCTCGTCCTCGCTCGCAGCAACAGCCTCGTGATTCGCTCGGGCCTGTGGATCGGTCCGTCGGCGACCGGCAAGATCGGACACCTCGATTGGCTGCGCGATCGCCATCGCCGCGGCCTGCCGATGACGGTGGTCTCCGATGAAGTTCGCTCCACCGTGTGGGCCGAGGATGCCGGCCGGCGGGTCTGGGACCTCGCTCGCTCGCCGATCACCGGGGTTCGCCATCTCACCGCCACCCGCGCCGTTGCTCGCCCCGAGACGGCCGCGTTCGTCAACGCGCACTTCGCGATCGGCGCCACGTTCGGCGTCGAGCCGCGCGCGAATCGCCGGATGCCACACCTCGGCAACGTCGAGCTCGCGACCCGCTACACCGATGCGCTCGCGCAGCCGCTGCCGTCGGTGATCACGTCGCCAGGATCAGGATCACGAGAGCCACCGTCAGCAGCGCCGCACCCGCGATGATCCAGATGACCACCGGCGAGCTCGGTGCGATCGGGAGCCGTGGGAGCGCGATCGCGCGGCGTGCATCGACCGGCGGGGGTGCGGGAGCCCTCGTCGACGTGAAGGGTGGGGCCGGGCGGTCCTGCGCACCGAACACCCACTGCGCCCATTCCGCGACCTGGTGATGATCCGCGCGGTCGCCGGCCTGCGCGATCACGGCCTCGATCCCTTCGCGCATCTCCGCGGCGGATTGCCACCGCGTGTCGGGGTCGCGATCGAGCGCGCGCATCACCAGCGCATCGAGCTCCGGCGGCACCGCGGGGTTGGCGATCGACGGCCGCGGGATCGGCATCTGCGCGACGCGGCGCATGGTGTCGAGATCGTCGACGCCATCGAACAACCGCCGGCTCGTCAGCAGCTCGTACATGATGATGCCGACCGCCCACAGGTCGACGCGGCGATCGAGCTTGCCGTGGAGATACTCCGGCGCGATGTAGCCGAACTTGCCCTTGATGATGCCAGCGACGCTCTCCTCGGTCTGCGAGGTCGCCTTCGCGAGCCCGAAGTCGATGACCTTGAGCAGGCCGTTGTCGGCGAGCAGCATGTTCGCCGGCGTGACATCGCGGTGGATGATGCCGAGCGAGACGCCGTGCTGGTCGCAGCGGTTGTGCGCGTGATCGAGCGCGTCGCACAGCTGCGTGGCGAGGTTGAGCGTCACCGGCTGGGGCACCGAGCCGACGGTCATCGCGCAGTGCGCGACGAGCTGCTTGAGCGTCGGGCCGCGCACGTACTCCATCGCGATGAAGTAGGTGCCGAACACGCGACCCGAATCGAACGTGGTGGCGATGTTCGGGTGTTCCAAGTGCGTGAGGAGGCGCGCCTCGTCGAGAAACAGCGTCACCAGCTCGCGCTTGAGCGTGGGCAGCAAACGCTTGAGTGCGACCTCGCGCACCGTGCCATTGCGCAGGGTCTGCTCGGCACGGTGCACCGTGGCCATGCCGCCCTGACCGAGCGACTCGTGGACTACGTAGTCCCCGTAGCGTTCGGAAGCGACATCCACGGCCGCGATTCTACGCCTCGATCGCGTCCGAGGATCACCGATCCGGGTGGCCCGTCGCGTGCTCCCTGTTTCGGCATGAAGAACAAAGTGCCCAGCGCCCCGAAGGACTTGCTCGAACCCGGTCAGGTGTTCGCCGACGACGGGCGCAAGCGAGTCGACGAAGAATTCGTAGGCGTCAGCAATCCCGACGCGGACGCGGACGTCCCTACGGAGCGTTCGCCGCGCCCGGAGTCGGAGTCGCGCAAATGATCCAGTCGGTCGCGGCCTGATCGGTATCGCTTCCGTTGGGGCTGCGGCACAGGGTGCGCTCGGCCGACGACGAATCCGCCGTGGCGGTGGCGAGCTCGGTCCCCTCGACCAGGGACGGCGGCGGCTCGAAGTCGGGGATGTTGGCCGAGCTGACCTTGCCCTCGTACGACAGAGCGTCGAGCACCGTCTTGGTCACGGTATCGACCAGGGCGAGCCCGTCGGGGGCGCCGTTCTGGATCTGATCCTGGCTCCACACCGGATCGATGTGCTTCGCGCCGTTGACGTCGACGTTCGGGCCCGCGATCACGAGGTACTCACCCGCAGCGAGCGTCTCGACCGACGACAGATCGATCGTATCGTAGACATCACCGGTCGAGCCGTTGACCAGCACGACCGCGAGGCCGGCGAGCGACACCGACGAGCCCGTCGGGTTGAACAGCTCGATGTACTCGGCGGTGTCGATGCCGACGTTGTCGTAGTCGACCTCGTTGATCACCAGCTTGCCGTTGCCGCGCAGCACGAGCACGAAGTCCTTGATCGTCGGCGGGTTCTCGTTGTCGCTGGCGGACAGCGACAGCGTGTAGCGATTCTGCGCGCGGACTTGATCGTTGGTCGGGCACCACTCCCAGGCCGCGTTGACGCCATCGATCTGGCTCAGCGTCGCGCCCTCGATCAACATCGGTGCCTCGGTGATCTCGATCTGCGCGGTGTCCGAATCCTCGACCAGGATCTGTACGGTCGTGCACTCGCTCGGATCGATCACGGTGCCGCTGCCGAGGGGGCGCCGGAAGATCGGCACGGCGCCGATCGCCGACCGCACGTCGATCTGGATCGTCACCGCCACGGTGTTCGCGCCATCGCTCGCCGTGAAGTCGAACGCGTGCACGCCGAGGTCGTCGGCGAGGGGCGTCCACCGAAACACGCCGGCGCCGCTCGGATCCTGCGTCAGCATCCCGCGGCCCTGCAGCGAGATGTCTGCCTTGACGCCGTAGGTGAGCTGATCACCATCGGGGTCCGTGCCGTTGATCGAGACCACCAGCTCGTTGCCGACCGTCGCGACCTGATCGGCGAGACCGCTGATCACGGGCGAGCCACCCCCGGCGCACCCGAGGACTCCTACCAGCAGCAACGCGCGACGCACGTGATGATGATAAGGGGGACTGTCCTCAGATGGTTAACTTCCGCTTGGTAACCGTGCGGGATTGCACGACCGAAAGGGGACGGTCCTCACGAACACTGCGCGAGACGTCTTTCGGAGTGGCAAAGCGTGACGGATCGCCCTTTGAACCAGACTCGTGAGGACCGTCCCCATTCGCGCAAGTAAACTCGAGGGGTTCGACACCGAAAGTTAAGGATCTGAGGACAGTCCCTAATCCGGCGTGGTCAGGGCTTCGGTCTTCACGTCGAGGCTGAACCGATCCTTGGCCACCTGGCGGATCGCCGTCGCGAAGTTCGGGTTGTCGCGCAGGATCCGGCTGAAGTCCGCCTTGTCGAGACGGTAGAGGTCGGTCTGGATCTTCGCCCGCACCGTCGCGTTGCGCGGCGCGCTGAGCAGCACGCCGACCTCGCCGAACACGTCGCCGTCGGTCAGCACCTTGATCACCTTGCCGGCGTCGTCGAGCACCTCGACCTCACCCTGCTCGATGATGAACATCTCGCGCCCGAGCTCGCCCTTCTTGAGCAGCACCTCGCCGCCGTGCGCCTGCCGCGGCTCGAGGGCCATGATCACCTGATCGAGGAACACCGGATCGCCGTCCTTGAACAGCTGCGACTGCTTGAGCACGTCCTCGGTGACGACCTCGTGCCAGCGACGGCCGTCCTTCGCGATCAGCTCCGCCGCGGCCTTCGGGCCCCACGTCGAGCGGATGTAGTTCGGGAAGTCGTCCGCCGGCGTGACCGCCCAGTAATCGAGGATCGGCTGGGCGACCTCCCACGCGGCCACCACGAGATCGCCGCGCGAGAACAGCGTCGCGTCGCCGCGCGAGCACGAGTAGATCATCACCTCGTAACCGGTGTAGCGCGATGCGCGGAACGCTTCGCCGTAGCCGAACTTCATGTGCACCGGCTGGAGGCGCATCGTCGGGCCGGGGATCTTGGCCTGGAACTGCACCTCGATGCCCTGGTACGGCTGGATGTGGAACACGATGCGGTTCGACGCGAGCGCCGGCACCGGCGTGCCCTTGAAGATCACCTCGGGCGCCTTCTTGAACTCGACGACGATCTCGGTGCCGCGCTTCCACAGCCCCTTGCCGGAGCGCAGATAGATCGGCACGCCTTCCCAGCGCCAGTTGTCGATCGCGAACCGCGCCGCCGCGTACGTCTCGGTCTTCGACTCCGGGTTGACGTCCTTCTCCTGCCGATAGCCGGGCTTCGAGAGCGACGGACCGTACTGGCCGCGCACGACGTAGCGCTCGACCTCCTCGGGCGTGTAGCGACGCACCGCCTGTAGCAGCTTCGACTTCTCGTTGCGGATCGCGTCGGGCTCGAACGAGCCGGGGACCTCCATGCACAGATACGACAGCATCTGGAACATGTGGTTCTGCATCATGTCGCGCAGCACGCCGGAGCTGTCGTAGTAGCCGCCGCGGCCCTCGACATCGACGGCCTCGGAGACGTTGAACTGGATGTTGTCGATGTAGTTCTTGTTCCACAGCGGCTCGAACATGCCGTTCGAGAACCGGAACGCGAGGAGGTTCTGGACCGTCTCCTTGCCGAGGTAGTGATCGACGCGGAAGATCTGATCCTCGTTCCAGTTCGCGAGCACTTCCTTGTTGAGCTTGAGCGCGCTCGCGAGATCGGTGCCGAACGGCTTCTCGACGATGATCCGCTTCCAGCCGCCGCCCTCCTTGAAGCCGTTGGCGGCGAGGTTGTCGCAGATCGCCCCGAAGAACTTCGGCGCGACGGCGAAGTAGAACAGCCGATTGCCCTGACAGCTGAACTTGTCGTCGAGCGTGGCGACCTTGAGCTTGATCGCGTCGAAGCACGTGGCCTCGAGGAAGCTGCCCTGGACGTAGTGGAAGCGGGCGACCAGCTTGTCCCACGCCGCCTGATCGAACTCCTTGCGGGTGTGGAACTTCTTGATCTCGACGGTCAGGTACTCGCGAAACGACTCGTCGGTCATCGCGGTGTTCGAGGTCCCGACGACCGCGAAGTTGTCGTTGAGAAGACCGTCGCAAGCCAGGTTGTACAGCGCCGGGACGAGCAACCGCTTCGTGAGATCGCCGGAGGCGCCGAAGATCACCATCACGCAGGGGTTGCTGGGTGCGGAGATGTCGGGATCAGCGCCGGGCGAACGAAGAACCTGAGTTGGATCGGGCATGCGGCTCGACTTTCGTCGGAAACCCACTTTTGGGCAAGGCTGCCGCTTTGCAACCCAAGCCCCGACCACGAGTCGCTGTCTATGACTCATGCGCTCGGTGGTCGTCGTGGTGTTGCTCCTGTCTGGCGTCGCCGCGGCTGACACGCGCACGCTCGACGTCCCCGCGAAGCTCCACGCGTACTACGGCACCTCCACCGGCTATGCAAAGGTGCAGCGGGATGTGATGGGCTGGCACAAGACCACGCGCAACGGCTGCGTCGCGTTCGCGTCGACGGCGCTCCGCCACATCGGCATCGAGATCCCGTTCGACGTTCGCAAGGATGGCTTCTCGGTCTCGCGCATCACCCGCGCGTTCTCGCGCTACCTGTCCGAGGACCTCGGCTGGGAGCGGATCGATGCGGCGGACTCGCTGAAGGTCGGCGACGTGGTGTTCACCGTCGACGCACCGTGCTGCCCGGGCTATCCCGCGCACGTCATGGTGTTCGACGGCTGGCTGCGGACCGACCACACGGTCGGGCGGTTCGTCGACAACCAAGGATTTCGCGTCGCTCGGGCGATGGCCGGCAATTCGAAGCGAGACGTCGATGGCTTCGGCTACGCTCTCCGGCCTCGGTTAGAATGATCGAATGAGCGAGGGACCTGCTGCGGGTGTCGAAGTCGCGAGCGCAACCCCGCAAGCCGCCGGCGAACAGGAACCCGACCAGGCAGCCGAGGCGAGTGCGAGCAAGATCACGTTTTCGGGGGCGGGCGCAAAACCGCCGGTCGCACCGACGACCAAGGCGGCCACACCGTCGGCCTCCGATCAGGCGTTCGGTGAGCCCGAGCCCGAGACCGGGGATCCGCAGACTCGCTTCCGCGCGGCGGTCGCCAAGCGCGGACCGGCGGCGATCACGATCGCGGGGCAAGCCGCGTCGGTGATCGGGCCGCTCCTGACCAAGGATCCCACGCTCGCCGCGGGCTACTTCGAGATCGTCGCGGCGAATCGCGCCGATGCCTATCGCACCCCGCTGGCAGCGCTGTTTGCCCACCTGACCGTCGCCGACAAGAAGAAGCTGTTCGCCGCGCAGTACGGCTTCGCGATCGTCGAGCACCAGCGCGACGCCAGCGGCATGAAGGCCGGCGAGTTCTACGCGGATCAGATCGACAAGATGTACGAGGCCGCGGCGCTGCTACCGCCCGCGCACATGATCGGCAATCCGCGCTTCAAGAAGCTCGACGCCGGCATGGGCGCGACGTTTCACGACAAGCAAGCCACGATCGAGATGCCGTCGTACCAGGAGGCGAGCACCGGCAACATGGAGAAGGCGTACAGCTCGGCCTTCTGCCACGAGGTCGGGCATGCGGTGGACATCGCGCTCGGCGACAAGACCAACGCGCTCCGCCGCGAGCTCGGCTGGACCGTGATCAACGAGCGCGACGACGACGCGAACCTGGCAGCCCACCTCGAGCGGCTCGGCACGCTGGCGTCGGGGCTCGAGGCGCAGGAGCGTCTCGACCTCGCCTCGGCGATGGGCGGGGCGATCAGCGGTGGCGACGAGTACATGACGACGCACCTGACGTTCTTCAAGGGCTACGACAAGGACAAGGCCGCGGCGCTGATCGCGCGTGGCGTGACGCCGCTGTGGAAGCAACGCCGCGACGCCTTCTTCGAGGACGGCCTGACGCTCGGCGATCAGCACTACTTCGCGCGCGGCTACGGCAACGGTGGCTGGGCCTATCGCGTCAACCAGACCACGTTCGATGCCACACCTCCGAAGGGGAAGGTCAGCCACTACGAGTGGTTTGCCGAGTGGTACGCGAAGTACTACGCGACACCGCAGCACGACGGCGTACCCGCGCGGTTGAACGAGTTCTTCCGCGACGAGGTCGAGCCGTTCAATCAGCAGCGCTCGCCGCTCGGTGCACCCGATACCACCGAGGGGACAGGCGGTCAGACGCCGCGGTTCGGTTAGGCGTCGACGCGGACCCAGCTGACGAACGGTCCCTCGAACAGCTTGTCGAGGCGCGCGGGATCGCGGGTTGACGAGCCGACGATCTCGTCGTAGCTGGCGCGCGACATCGCGAGGTGCTCGACCCCATCGACGGCGAACACCAGCTCGTCGGTGACCGCTACGAGGTGGATCGACGTGGGTGCGCTACCGCGCTCGAGGACCAGCGCGAGCTTCGCGAGCTCGATCACGCGATCGTCGAGCCCGGCGTCCCAGGCGCGAAGCTTGTCGGCGAGCCCGGCGAGGCCGTAGACCAGCCGAACCCGGACGCGCTCGGGCACCACCCCGGCCGCACGGGCCTGGGCCAGGCCGTCACCAAACACGCGGGGGGTGGACAGGGCGTGGTCCGCCCAGCTCGCCGACGACGCGCTCGGCTGCACCTCGACGAACTCACCCCGCGCGAAGTCCGAGAACAGCATGTGCGCGTCGAACTGCGCGACGTGGCCGCACGCACCGCACGTGACGCGATGGAACGAGCCATCGAGGAGCTGGCCGCGCGTCGCGGGATGGCGCTGCACGTTGATCGTCGCCGCACGCGCCGCCGCGATCGGCGCATGACAGCGCACGCACGCGACCTCTTCCTTGACCCAGTTCGACACGCGCAGCCGACGATACCAGGGGTTGCCGCCGGGGCGGGTTCGTGTGACAACGCCCGCGTTGTCTCAACGCGACTCACGCCCGAACCTGCTCGCCGATTGCTTCGCGGCCAATCGCCGCTGGCAAGAGGCGCGCATCGCCGAGGATCCTCGGTTCTTCCAGCGGCTCGAGGCGCTGCAGACCCCGGAGTTGCTGTGGATCGGCTGCTCGGATAGTCGGTTGCCGCCGGATCAGATCACGGGCCGGATGCCGGGCGAGCTGTTCGTGCACCGCAACGTGGCGAACGTCGTCGAGCACACCGATGTGAATTGCCTGTCGGTGCTCCAGTACGCGGTGGACGTGCTCAAGGTGAAGCACGTGATCGTGTGCGGCCACTACGGCTGCGGTGGCGTGCGCGCGGCGATGACCCCCCAACCGCTCGGGCTGATCGATAACTGGCTACGCCACGTGCGCGACGTTCATCTGTGGAACCGCGAGGAGCTGCAGGCGATCGAGAACTTCGACGAGCGCGCGAATCGGCTCGCCGAGCTCAACGTCGAATCGCAGGTCGCGAACGTCTGCCACACCACGATCGTGCAGGACGCGTGGTCGCGCGGGCAGAGCCTGACGATCCACGGCTGGATCTACTCGCTGCACGATGGGCTGCTGCGCGATCTCGATATGACGATCGAATCGCCGGATCAGCTGCCGCCCGAGTACCGGCTATTTTTCTAGCTCGACCTGCGTGGTGAGCAGCGCCTTGCCGGTGCGATCGAGCGCGCGTAGCTCGTGCGTGCCGGGCGCGTGATCGGTTTCGAGCAGCACGAGCTCGACGACGATCGCCTCCGTACCGACCTGGCGATAACGTCGCGCATACTTCGCCGGCGTTCGATCGAGCTGGATCTCGAGATCGCGATCGAGCCAGCCGCTCGCCGGTGCCGTCGGGAACACCGCGTAGACCTGCCAGTGCCAGCCGGTTCCGTCGGGGCGGTGCTTGCGAGCGAACGTCGTCGCGTGGAGCTTCGGGTCGGTGAACAGATCGATCCACATCCGCGTCACGCTCTGCGAGCAACCCGCGGGCGACGGCCGGGCGGTGCACGCGGGCTTGGTCGGTAGCGCGGCGATCGTGAACGGCGGCTTCGCAGCGGCGCTCGCAGCGTCGGCGGCGAGCTGCTTGGGATCGAGGGGCGGTGGCGCGGAGCTGCCCTCGAGCTCGAGGTCGAAGGCAAACACGGTGGTCACGCCGTCCTTGGCCACGACCTGATGCGTGCCGGGCGCGAGCTGAGCGCGATCGAGCGTCGCTTCGGCGACCAGGGATCCTTGCTGTTCGTAGCGATCGTAGGGCGAGGTCGCGACGGCAACGCCACCGACGGTGATCGCCAGCTGCTGCCAACGCGGTGGTGCGGTGGGCGCGATGATCCGGAAGGTCCAGCCGTAGTGGACGGCCTTGCCGTCGAACAGGTCCGCGAGGCGAAGCTTGGTGACGCGTGGAAAGTACTGGGCGGCCTTGCCTGTCAGGAACTCGCTCCAGTCACGCCGCTCGGCGGCACGACAGGCCGCCGAGACCGGGTGGACATCACACCTCGCCGCCGGTGAGTGATAGACGACGAAGGGATCTGGGGCGGCGGCTGCAGGGGTCGTGGCGAGCACGAGAACGGCAAGCAGGCGGAACATGACCGGGGTGTCAGCGACGTGGCCCGAGGTGTCGCTATAAGCTGAGGTATTCCCGCCGACAGCTCAAAGGACCAGGCAGTTGCATGGCTCGAGACGATCGGCCAGGACACGGTCGCCACGATCCAGAACCGCCCGAGCGAGACGATCGTGCCGGGGCCATCGCCGAGCACCGGTGGTGGTCGCGCGCTCGCGAACCTCGAGGCACTGGTCGCGGACATCCATCGCGTCGAGCTCGGCGCGCTGATCGGGGAAGGCGGGATGGGGCGCGTGCACAGCGGCGAGCAGGTGGCGCTCGGGCGCGCTGTCGCGGTCAAGACGCTGAAGCCCGACAAGCGCAACCCGGGTGCCGCGCTCGATCTGCTGCGCGAGGCGTGGATCACCGGAGCGCTCGAGCACCCGAACATCGTCCCGGTCCACGCACTCGAGCTCGACGGCGACGGCATCCCGTCGATCGTGATGAAGAAGATCGCGGGCGTCGAGTGGAGCGCGCTGATCGGCAACGCGGCCGAGGTGGCGCGGCGGTTCGGTGCCAAGGATCTGCTCGCGTGGAACCTCGAGATCTTGATGCGCGTGCTCGACGCGCTGCGGTTCGCGCACAGCCTCGGCATCGTCCATCGCGATCTCAAGCCGGCGAACGTGATGATCGGTGACTTCGGCGAGGTCTACCTGCTCGACTGGGGCATCGCGGTCAGCCTGCGCGACGACGGCAGCGGCAGGTTCCCGCTCGCCGAGCACGCGACGCAGCTCGCCGGCACGCCGTCGTACATGGCGCCCGAGATGCTCGGTCGCGAGGATGGCGCGCGCCTCTCCGAGCGCACCGACGTCTATCTCGCCGGGGCGGTGCTTCACGAGCTGATCGCCGGCAAGCCACCGCACGCCGGCAGCAACATGTATGCGGTGATCGCGAGCGTGATCGCGTCGCGCCCCGAGCTCCCAGCCTCGGCGCCTCCCGAGCTCGCGAGGATCTGTGCCCGGGCGATGCACTTCGAGCCGGAGAAGCGGTTCGCGTCCGTCGATGATCTCCAGCGCGCACTGCGCGACTACCTCGGGCATCGGTTGTCGGAGGTGATCGCGGTCCGGGGCTGCGAGCGCCTCGCCGAGCTCACCGCGCTGCTCGCACAGCCGGATCCACCGAGCGATGACGTGTACCGGTTGTTCGGCGCGTGTCGCTACGGTTTTCGTGATGCGCTCGCGGTGTGGGCCGGGAACGAAGAAGCGACGCGCGGTCTGACCGAAGCTACCGTCGCGGTCGCGAAGTACGAGCTCGCACACAGCCATCCGCAGGCCGCGGTGGCGTTGCTCGGCGAGCTACCCGAGCCGCACCCACTGCTCGATGCGGCGCGGGTGGAAGCCGCGAAGCACGTGGAGCGGATCGCGAAGCTCGAGGATCTTGGCCGCGATCTCGACAAGCGGATCGGCACGCGCACGCGCTCCGCGCTGGTCCTCGTGTTCGGCCTCGCCTTCTCGATCGTGCCGACGGTGTTCTGGCAGATCCCGAAGTTCTACGAGGCTTCTCATGCGATGCACACGACGTGGGCTCTCGGCATGGGCTGTGCCATCGCAGCCGCAACATGGTGGGCGCGGGAGAGCGTGACTGCGACGGCGTTCAACCGTCGCATCATCGGGACCTTCCTGTTCATGTTCGTGATCCAGGCGTTCGTCGCGATTGGTGGCGCACTCGCGGATCGCCCCCCGACGGAGAACTACACCTGGAACCTGCTGCTCGCCACGATGATCGCCGGCATGTTGGCGATCACGGTCGAGCCGTTCTTGTGGCCGGCTGTACCGGTCTACATCGTGTCGTACCTGCTCGCGCGCGCGTACCCAGAGTTGTCGCTCCCACTCTCGAGCATCCCCCACCTCACGATCACGTTGCTCGCGGCATATCGCTGGAGACCGGCCACGATCCTGATGACCCCCGAGGAACGAGCTGCGCGCGAGCGCCGCCGTGTAGGATGAGCAGGTTGCACGTCGGTTGTAAGGTCTCCGCTCGCCACCACCTCTACCCTCGATGACTCCCTGTTGCTGCGCGGACTGGATCGGTGACCTCGCACGCACGCAAGCGAGCCGCCTCGCACAGGTCGTGCGTCGCGAAGGAATCACGGGTGCCGACGTGCTCGACGTCATCCAGGGGCTAGAGTCTCTCGAGCAGGGGCGCACACGTCGACACGCCGGCGCCGACGATCTGGTGCTCGCTGGTCAGCACCTTCTCGAGCTTGCCGGTCTTGCGGCGGATCGCCCAGACCTCGTTGGCCTCGTTGAAGGTGACGAACACGTAGAACACGTCGCCCCAGAACGCGAACGCGAAGCCGCCGACGAGCCCGCGCTCCGCCGGCAACGTCCAGCGCGTGCCCTTGCCCGCACCGGTGCGGTCGATCTCGCGGACGAAGCCGCGCAGCTCATCGCTCGGGGTGTACGCGTACAGCCGGCCATCGGCGGTCCCCGTGAGCTCCGGTGCGCGCCCGTCGAAGATCGCGATGCTGCCGGTGCTCGTCCACGCGGGCGGGAGCTTCGCGAGGTCGACGGTTCCGAGCTGCGCGTGCTCCGGACTCGTCGCGTAGAGCTTCTCGGTCGTCGCCTTCGGCCCGTCGGTGACAAAGCCCATCCCGAAGCCGCCCGGCGTGCCGGCGACCTTCGCTGCACTCGGCAGGCAATGCGCGTCGACGATCGAGGCGCGATAGAGGATGCCGGTCAGGTAGACCACCCACGCGATGCCGCTGCGATCGATCGCCATCGAGTACGGCCTGCTCTCGGGATCGCAGGTCAGCGTGCCTATCCTCTTGAACGGGTCGGCGGGCAGCTTGCGCGGATCGAAGCTGAGCAGCGAGCCCACGTCGTCGACGAGGTAGATCAGCTCGACATCGTGCGCACCGCAGGTCTCGATGCACGCGCCTTCGCGACAGCCGCCTCGACACGACGTGATCGTGCGGTGGTACGTGCCGTCCTCGCACAGCTTGATGTCGTCGCCGGCGCAGATCGTGTTGCCCGGCTTGCAGCTCGGCCGCGCCTCGATGGTCGGCGTCGGCGTCGGCGTGGGTGTCGGCTTGTCGCGCTCTGGACTGCCGCACGCGACGAGCAGCAGCAAGGCCGCTCTCACAGCGGCTTCTCGAGCAGCGGCGCGCAGGTCGACACGCCCGCACCGACGATCCGATACGCGCTGTTCTTCACGACGAGCTCGTGCTTGCCGGTCTTGCGGTGGATCGCGTGCACCTCGTTGGCGCCCTCGAAGGTGACGAACACGTAGAACACGTCGCCCCAGAACGCGAAGGCCCACGCCCCGACGTGTCCCGCCCTCTCGGGGAGCTTCCAGCGCTGGCCGATCGCGCCGCCCTCGCGATCGAGCTCCTGCACGTAGCCGCGACTGGTCTCGGTCGGGAAGTAGCCGTACAGCCGCCCCTCGGAGGTCCCGGTCAGCTCGGGCGGATACTCGCGCGCCGCGGCGAGCTTGCCCTGCGTCACCCACCGCGTGGGAAACGTGCTGGTGTCGAGGGTCGCGACCTGGCTGCCGCCGTACTCGACGACGTAGAGCTTCTCGGTCGTCGCCTTCGGTCCATCGGTGACGAACCCCATCCCGAAGCGCTCCGTCGGAGCCCCCTCGGGACGCGCGGCCTGCGAGAAGCAGTGCGCATCGATCAGCGAGGCCTGGTGGAGCACGCCATCGCCGTAGTTGAGCCAGGCAATTCCGGTACGGTCGACGGCCATCGAGTTCGGACGGCTATCGCCCTCGCAGGACAGGGGGCCGATCGACTTGAACGGATCGGCGGGCAGTTTCTTCGGATCGAAGCTGAGCAACGCGCTGCGATCGCCGTCGACGACGTAGATCAACTCGACGTCGTTCGCCCCGCAGGTCTCGACGCACGCGCCTTGCTTGCAGCCGCCACGGCACGACGTGATCTTCCGAGTGGTGGCGTCCTCGCACATCATCACGTCATCGCCGCTGCACGTGGTCGAGCCGGACTTGCATGGCGGCTTGGGGGCAGCCGCGACCGGGTCAGGCGTGCGCGCCGGCTCCTGCTGGCCGCGTTCGGCGTTGCCACACGCGACGAGCACGACCCACAGCACGGCGACCTTCACGCTCGCGACTATATCAGTCCGGCACGGCGAGCCCGCCGAGCGCACCGAGTCCCGCGCCGATCGTCGGGCCCCGCGTTCATCCTCAGGTACGTGTTGCTCAACCGGCAGGCAACTGAGGAGGCCGACTTTCAGCTGTTCTTCTGCGTCACGGCACCAAGCGTCCACTCGATGATCAAGCAGCCTGAACGGCTCGGATTCATTCACCGAACACCTCGGCAGGCTCGATCGAGCGATCGATCGAGTTACTCGTGGCCGCCGATCAACTGCCCACTCCACTCCAACCGATCAAAACCGGTGACGAAATCCAACTCGACCTCGATCTGCAAGGCTTCAAGAACGGCGCGCAGACCCTGAGCCGCCGGGTATTGCTCACCCCGATCGAAGTCGAGACGTTGTTCTTCCGCGTGACCCTCGTCAGCGGCTGCGTCAACCGAAACGACTGCGGCCCCACCGAGAGCTGCGGCGTGCGTGTGTCACGCACGCCGTCGATTCGCGGCAATTGCCGGTTTCGGCAGTCGCGCTCAGCTGATCGTTGCGTACTGGAAGGCCGGTGTTGCTGAAGTAGAAGACCAGCGCGCCGTTGCCCAACGTCGGGCAAGGTTG
>JANNBP010000568.1:0-21416 GCA_031385555.1 Deltaproteobacteria bacterium
CATGTCGGGAGCACGGGCGGGCGAACAATTACAACTTGCGAGCCCGCAGGTAGTCGATTCGATAGGTCAGCGTGCTCCGGGCATCCCGGCGCAACGGCCAGCGGAGCTCGGCCTCGTCGACGATCTCGTAGCGGGCCGTCAGCTCCCCGGACCCGAGGAGGGCACGGAGTGCCGCCCCTGGATCCGGCCCGCCGAACCGGTGGTGATCGGGCAGCACCGAGCTCTGCCAGCTGTAGGGGCATCCGAGGATGATCTCGCCGCCGGGGTCGCAGAGCCC
Organism: Deltaproteobacteria bacterium; assembly: GCA_031385555.1. Taxonomy (GTDB): domain Bacteria; phylum Myxococcota_A; class Polyangia; order Haliangiales; family Haliangiaceae; genus JABFXX01. Next base: position 278 of record JANNBP010000568.1, read on the forward strand.
GTCGATCACCGACAGCAACTGTCGCGGGTTCGACACCGAGTCCAGCAGGTTCAGCGCGACCACGCGATCGAACGACCGCGGGATCAACGGCGGGTCGAGCGCATCGCCGCACACCAGCGTGACCCGATCACACCGCTCGCCGGTGATCGTCGCCGGTGCGTAGTGCCGCCCGAGCATGCGCCGCGCGAACGCCAGCGGCTCCCCGGCGAGGAGATGCCTCGCCCGCCGCAGGGTGCCGAACTGCAGATCGAGCCCGACGACGTGATCCGCGCGCTTCGCGAGCTCGACGACGAGCCGCCCCGCCGAGCACCCGAGCTCGCAGGCGTGCTCGACCTTCGGTAACGCCGCGAGCCTGTCGATCACCGCCCCCAGCGCGAAGTCCACTGGTGGGTCCGCGCGATCGCCCCAGTGTGCGTCGAGATAGACCGAGAGGTGCTCGAGCAGCCGCGCGTACGGCGCCTCATCCGGCGTGGTCTCGACCAGCAGCCCCGCGACCTCGGGTGACAGATCGCGCTCGACGATCGTCATCGCTTCCGCGCGGAGAAACCCCGCCGGGTCGGCGAGCACGATCGGAACACCGTCGACGATCGGGTAGCGCCGTCCGCATTCGCAGCGCAGCACGTCGCCCTCCGCGTCCAGCGTTCGCAGATCGAGACGCCCGTCGCGAAGGGTCCGGCACCCGGGACAGATCAGCAGCGACACGAGTGCCATGATAGCCTTCCAACATGGCGCGTGATCCCAAGCTGCTGCTGGCAGAGCAGGAGGACACCGCGGAAGGCGAGCGCGAAGTCTACCTCCGCGACGGTCGCAAACTGGTGATCAAGGAGGACGGGATCGACCAGCTTGTCGAGATCCGGGCCGAGTCCGGGGTGGTCGAGCTCCGCATCAAGCTGACCGAGCAGGGCCCCGTCCTGCAGATGGAGGCCGTCCGGATGCAGCTCAAGGCCACCGAGCTTGTCCAGATCGAGGGGCCGAAGGTCGAGATCAAGGGCAGCGAGCAGCTGTCGCTGGTCGGCGGCGCCGTCACGCTCGAGGCCGAGCAGGACGTCAAGGTCGATGCCGAAGGAGACGTGCGCGTGATCGGCGCGAAGATCTTCCTCAACTGAACGATCTCGCAACGCAGAGCTGTTACGCTGCCGGATCACCGTCCAGCGAGTTGCTGGGCCCATGAAATGACCCAGCGCGCGTTGACCGGGTGGTCTCTCCTTTCCTACTCTTCCTCCTTCGAAGGGGCGGAAACGAAAGGATTCTTGCGTGGATGAAGAAGCACTGATCCTCTGGCAAGACGTGCTCGACATGGTGATGAACGGTCGACCGAATGAGATCGGTTGCCCGCACTGTGGTCATCGTCCGCTCGTGATCGAAGAGATCGAGCAGTCGACGCGAATCTCGTGCAGCAAGTGCAAGAAGTTCATCCAGGGTCGGTTCGCGTGATCGACCCGGCTCGCAAGCTCGCCGCATAACCACATGCCGAACGAACGCGACCACCTCGGTAAAGGCCTCCGGTTCCCGGTTTCGGTGAACTTGAATGGAGGCGTCTCGAGCTCGCAGTTCGAAGAGAACGTCCGGCAGTCGCTGTTCATCATCCTCGGCACCGCGCCCGGCGAACGCCTCATGCGCCCCGACTTCGGCTGCCGCATCCACGACCTGATGTTCGCGCCGAACAACGACATCACCGCGGCGCGCGCCGAGGTCTACTGCGAAGAAGCGATCTACAAGTACGAGCCGCGCGTCGAGAAGGTCGTCTGCACGGCGGCGCCGAACCCGGATCAACCGAACCGGCTCGACATCCGCATCGAGTACCAGATCGCCGGCAAGAACGACAAACGCAACCTCGTCTATCCCTTCTACCTCCAGACCGAGGAAGAGGTCGGCGGTGGTACAGGCAATAGCTCCAACGGAAAGCCCAACGGCGGCTGATCTAAGCGCCGCGAACATCATCATGATTCCACCGCCGAAGCTGGACGACCGCACCTTCAACGACATCGTCGAAGAAGCCATCTCGATGATCCCGCGTTACGCGCCGGAGTGGACCAACCACAATCCGAGCGACCCGGGCATCACGTTGATCGAGCTCGCGGCCTGGATGACCGATCTGCTCATCTATCGGCTCAATCAGGTCCCCGACAAGAACTACGTCGCGTTCTTGAACCTCCTCGGCATCAAGCTGCGCGCGCCGCGTGCAGCCAAGGCGATCACGCGGTTCGCCCTCGTCGAGGGCGCGACGAAGCAACGCGTGCCGCGCGGCTCGCAGGTGTCGACGCCGCAGGCGACCGAAGAGCATACGGTGACGTTCGAGACCGCGCGCGATTGCATCATCAGCGCATCGCGTCCCGATCGCTGCTTCTCGTACTTCGACGAGAGCTACTCCGAGAACACCCGCTACATCGATCCCGAGCTCGGTACAACCGACGGGGCGTTCGAGGTGTTCCACGGCGCGCAGCGCGTCGAGCGTTACCTCTATCTCTCCGATCCGCGCTTCGCGAACACCGGCGAGTCGTCGCTGCTGCGCGTCTACCTCGGCACGCCCGAGCGCGGTGGCCGCGATCTCGCGCGCCTGCTCGAGTGGGAGTACTGGGAAGGCACGCGGTGGAAGGATCTCCAGCCGTCGTCGATCGAGGTCGATCGAGGTGAGGTCGCGTTCCTCGGCCCCCTGCGCTTCGAGCCGACCACGGTGAATCACATCGAGGGGTTGTGGCTGCGCGGCCGGCTCGCCGAAGTTCCACAGACTCCCGAGGACACCGAGATCGATACGATCCGCGCGCGCGTCGAGGTCGTCGGCGAGGGGCTGCTTCCGTCGCAGGCGTTCGCGAACCTCGACAACAACGCGTTCCTCACCCTCGACCTCGGCAAGAACATCTATCCGTTCGGCAAGGAGCCGACGGTCGACTGCATCCTCTATCTCGCGTGCGACGAGCTGCTCAGCACCGCGGACGCGTACATCTCGATCGAGATGTTGCTCGCCGACTCGAGCGTGATCCCGCGCCCGAACCCGAGCGATCAGCTCGTGCTCGCGTTCGAGTACTGGGACGGCAAGCGGTGGCGTCACCTCGGGCGCTCCGCACCTCGCGGCGTGCTGCCCGGTGCCGGCGACGAGATCGGCTTCCACGACGACACCAAGGCGCTCTCGCAGAGCGGCAACATCTCGTTCCGCCGTCCCAAGGACATGGAGAAGATCGAGCTCAACGGTGTCGAGAAGCGCTGGATGCGCATCCGCATCGAGAAGGGCGACTACGGCGAGCAGGGCCAGTACACGCTCGAGAACGAGAAGTGGATCTTCAAGGATGATCGCTCCCTGCGTCCACCGGCCCTCCGCTCGCTGGCGTTCCGCTATCGCGAGGACTATCGCGACGTGCGCCACGTGCTCGCGTTCAACGACTTCCAGTACACGGACGTGACCGAGGTCGCGCGCACCGAGTTCACGATCTTCCAGCCGTTCAACGCGAAGCCGGATGAATCGCCTGCGCTCTATCTCGGCTTCAACCAGAAGCCGCCCTCGGACGTGCTCGGCCTGTACTTCTCGCTCGACGAGGAGCTCGGCCTGGGTGCGCTGCCGAACGACGAGAACGAAGTCGCCACCGCGGAGCTCGACAAGTACGAGGCGATGCGCCGGCTCGCGTGGGACGGCGGTCAACGCGTGGTCTGGGAGTTCTGGGATGGTCGCGAGTGGGAGCCGTTGTCCGTCGACGACGAGACCGCCGGCTTCACCAGCTCGGGCTTCGTGTTCTTCATCGCCCCCGAGAGCTGGATCCTCTCCAGCAAGTTCACCGAGGAGCGGCACTGGCTGCGCGCCCGACTCGAGCAGGGCGGGTACGTCAAACCACCACGCGTGCGGATGATCGTCACCAACGCGATCGACGCCTACAACCAGGAGACGATCCGCGGCGAGACGCTCGGTGGCTCCGACGCGTCACCGATGCAGCAGTTCAAGTTCCTCCGGCACCCGTTGCTCGACGACGAGGTCCTCGAGATCAAGGAGCGCCAGAAGCCGTCGGCGGAGGAGCTCGCGGATCTCGGCAACGAGCCCTCGCGGCCCGTCGAGCCGGACAACCCGCAGAACAACGAGGTCTGGGTCCGCTGGCGGCGCGTCGATAGCTTCTTCGCGTCGGGCCCGCGCAGCCGTCACTACTCGCTCGACTACGTCTCCGGCGTGGTGTCGTTTGGCGATGGTCGGCGCGGCATGGTGCCGCCGGAGGGCAAGAACAACATCGTCGCCACGTCGTATCGGATCGGCGGCGGCAACCTCGGCAACGTCAACTCCAACACGTTGACCTCGTCGGGCCGCGCCCTCGCGTACATCGAGAGCGTCACGAACCCGCTGCCGGCCACCGGCGGCGCGGATCGTGAAACGATCGACGAAGCGAAGGCGCGCGCGCCGTACACGATCAAGTCGCGCGACCGCGCGGTCACCACCGAGGACTACGAGATGTTGGCGCTCCGTGCGTCGACGCAGCTCGCGCGTGCGCGGTGCGTGCCCGATCGGTCCAACCGCGGTCACGTCACGCTCGCGCTGGTCCCGAAGGGTGAGCTGCGCGGCGAAGAGTTGACGCGCCGGCTGGTGCCGTCGAACGAGGTGCTGCGGTTCGTCAAGCGCTACCTCGACGATCGCAAGCTGGTCGGTACCGTGCTCAACGTGATCCGGCCGAAGTACAAGGACCTGTCGCTGAAGGTGATCCTGATCCGCCGCAGCGTCGGGACGAGCGATCGCCTTCGCAAGGACATCGAGACCAAGCTCCGGCGCTACCTGCACGCGCTGGTCGGCGGTCGCGATGGCAAGGGCTGGGAGTTCGGGCGGCCGGTGCTCAAGGCCGAGCTGATCCACCTCATCGAAGAGGTGCCCGGCGTCGAAGGCGTCGACAACCTCGAGATCCGCGACGAGATGCGCAACGTCGGGGTCGAGCACATGCGCGTCGACGACGACGAGTTGCCGTTCCTCGTCCACGTCGCGGTGGCCGAGAAGGTCCGGGACGACATCAAATGATCGAGCTCGCCTCCACGTGCTCGTCGTCGTGCCACGCACACGTCTTCCAATCGGCGCTTGAAGCGGGTGCCCTCCCGGCTGCGCGATCGATCGTCGTGCGAGAGGATCCTCGATCAGAGGAGCCTCGCGTTCGGAGCGCAGCGGCTTCGGGGTGTTGGCACGAGCACGAGCACGAGCACAAGCACGTGCACGTGCACGAGCACGAGCACGGATACGTGGCACGTGGACGGAGCGAGGCGCGGTAATGGCTGCACCCGAATTACTCAATCGCCGCGTCGTCCGTGTCCCCGACGTCGTCGGCAAGCCGCTCGCGAAGGCCCAGATCGTCCTCGAGGACGCCGGGCTCGCGAAGGTGATCACGCTGTACCGCGAGAGCTACGAGGATCGCGACACCGTCCTCGAGCAACGTCCGGCGCGCGGACAGATGGTCTACGAGGGCAGCGAGGTCACGATCTGGGTCGCCCGCCGCGGCTACCTGGAGAACCTGCCGGCGATCTATCGCCGCTCGGACGGCGTCGGCCGCAACCTCGTTCGCGAGCTGTGCTTCGTGTTCGAGCACATGTTCGATTCCATCGAGGCCAAGCTCACCGACGGCTGGCGGTTCTACGATCCGCACGTCGCTCCGGTCGAGTTCCTCGACTGGCTCGCGCGGTGGTCGGCATTCACGCTCGATCTCGACTGGCCGGAGACCGAGAAGCGTGCGCTGATCAAACGCGCCGTCGATCTGTACCGGATCCGCGGGACGCGTCGCGGCCTGACCCTGTTCCTCAAGCTGTTCACGGGGCAGGAACCCGACATCGCCGAGAACACCTGGCCGTTCAAGGGATTCCGCGTCGAGTCCGAGAACAGCGACGAGGGTGCCCGGATCGGACTCGACTCCGTGATCCTGCCACCCGTCGATCTAGCCCACTGCTTCGTGGTCACGATGCCGATCAGCTTCGAGACCGTGACGTCAGACATGGTGATCCGTATCCACCAGATCATTCAGATGGAGAAGCCCGCGCACGCGCACTACTACCTCCGGTTCGCCGAGGAAAAGGGCGATGTCGAGCTGCGCGAGTTCTTCTCCATCGGCCTGCGCTCCGGTATCGGCATCGGTGCCGAAGTCGTGCAGGCAGTCGAGGACGAGTCGCCTCCGAAAGACCCGAAAGAGACCAAGTCATGAGCGAAGCCCAAGGTTTCAAGCGCATCAATTTCTTCAAGGGGTTCCTCACCACCGAGAAGGACTGGAACGACGCGGAGCGCTATCACATCGACAAGCGCAAGCTACACAACAAGATGATGCACTCGCCGGGCATCGTGCGCGGCTACGCGATGGATCTGAAGGTCTCGGCGCGTGCGCGTGGTGACCTCTCCGTCGAAGTGCAGCCGGGCTACGCGATCGACGGCATGGGGAACGACCTCATGATCCACGACGCGACGATCCGCAACATCAACCTCGAGGAGTTCCGGCTGCCGCAGACGGTCTACGTCGTGTTGCGCTACTACGAGGAGCTCACCGACTTCATCGCGTACAAGGAGAACCTCGAGTACAAGGGTCATCGCCGCGTGCTCGAGAGCTGCCGCGTCGAGCTGACGCAGACCGAGCCCGAGCTGTCGCGCGAAGTCGAGCTCGCTCGCATCTACCTCGACAAGGGCGTGCAGCGGATCCGCGACGCCCGCGATCCGCACGACCCGAAGGCCAACGAGATCGACATGCGGTACACGCCGCACGGCGGTCTCGCGGGCTCGATGCTACCGCCGGGGCTGCGCCTCCGGCTCGAGAATCTGCTCCAGCAGGTGCGCCGCGCCGCGCTCGAGTACACGCGCCGCAACGTGATCGCCGGCCACGACGTGGTGCAGGCGTGCAACACGGCGCTGATGTTGCTCTACGCGAACCTGGTCGATCTCCGGAACGTGTTCCAGATCTGGCACCTGATCGTCGACACCGAGGGCGAGCTCGCGCTCGACGTCGATGTCCATCACCCGACGATCGCGCAGAAGAAAGAGTTCTCGGAGTACCGCCGCCAGGTCGAGATCCTTCGCGGCCTGCTCGCGGAGAACAAGAACAACATGGACGCGTACATGAACTTGCTCGCGTACCAGGCGAAGTGCGCGGAGATCGCGCTATCCGCCGTCGCCGGCGAGCGTCCGCAGATCGTCGTCGAGGAGAAGAAGGAGATCAAACCGATCGACATCAAGGATTGGGAGGGCGTCAAGTCGATGCCGCAGCCCAAGCCGCAGATGGAGCTCGAGGGCACGATGTGGGTCCTGGTCGACGAGATCGAGATCCTCAACAAGGAGTCCGAGGACAAGCACTTGTTCACGGTCAAGGAGGCGAAGGACTCCTATCGCTCGCGCCAGAAGCTCAAGTACCCCGACGGCACGACGGTGGAAGACACCGGTCGCGCGCACGTCGATGGCTACTCGGAGTTCAAGGTCATCAACATCACGCCGGGCCGTCCGGTCGTGATCCTGCGTCGCATGGACTACGTCTACGGCGACTACGAGCTCGAGCTCTCGATCAACGGCAAGAAGACCGGCGTGGTGTCGTGCGTCGGCACCGATCGCGTCCACCGCTGGCGCAACTGGCCGGCGATGGTGTCCGCGGAGTACGTCACGACGGAGACCTTGATGGTGCGGCAGCAGTCGGTGACGGCCGGCCGCGACATCAACATGTTCCACATCTGGGTCTACCAGCCGATCATCAAGTAGAGGCGACACCCGTCGCCCGGCAGGCGTCTACTTCGACGGAATTTCGCGACGTTCCGTGCCGGCGCACGTCCTGCACGAAACTACTTCGTGGTTGGGAGCAACCGGCGGTCGCCTTGGTCGAAGGAACCGCTATTCGGGAAAGCTCGGTGCTCGACCCACCGATCGCTCCGCCAACGGGACATTGGCGAGGCCCCGGAATTTCAATGCTAGAATGGTCGTCGCGCCGGGGGAGCGCCCATGTTCCTCAAACACTTCGATTTCATCTTCCAGCCCTTCCGAGCGATCAACAACAAGATCATCGGAATCAAGAACATCAAGGGCAACATCATGGTCGACGTCAACCGGTCGAAGTCTCTTGCCGCACGCGGCAAGAACATGGCCGGCAACGTCAACCAGTTCAACAACAAGATGCAGAACATGGCCGGTGGGCAACCCGGTCAGGCTGATCCGAATCAGCAACAGCAGTATGGCCAGCAACCGCAGGGCCAGCAGCAGGGGGGTTACATGCAGCAACAGCAGCCGATGGGAGCTCCCCAAGGCGGACAACCCGGCGCTCCTGGTGGCATGCCGCCGATGGCCAACCCACCGATCCGGACGAAGGGTTGGTGGATCTTCAAGAAGAAGTTCTGCACGCAGTGCGAGCAGCAACTCGACAAGACGTGGGACTCGTGTCCGTTCTGCGTGCAGATCGCGCAGCAGGCCGCGATCCCGAGCTCGCAGCGCCAGGCGATGAAGACGCAGGCGTTCGTGATGGACAGCCACGGCGGTCCCGGCAGCGTACAGCTGCTCGGCTGGATCGTGCCGCTGCAAGGTCCCCAGCGCGGCGAGTTGTTCACGCTGCAACCGACCACGTCGATCGGCACCGATCCAAAGAGCACGGTCGTGATGAACGACAAGTTCATGTCGACGAAGCACGCCGAGATCAAGGCCGAGAACGGCATCTGGGTCCTCCGCGATGCCGGCTCGACGAACGGCACCTACGTCAACAACCGGCGCGTCGATCGCCACGAGCTGGTCGACAACGACTTCATCAAGTTCGGTAGCGCCCTCCTCAAGTTCAAGAGCCTGTGATGAAGCACGTCAAACAGCTCGAACGCACGATGACGTTCATCATCGTCGGAATCGTCGTCGCCTTCGGGCAGATGCTCGTCGCCCACGCTGCCCCCGAGGCTCAGCAGAGTCAGGTCGAAGTCCTGTGGGAGGTCGTCACGCCGGATCACACGGATCCGAAGCAGGCAGACGACGTCCCGATCCTCAAGGCCACCGTGATCGGTGCGCCGAACCAGCCGATGGAAAAGTTCGTGCTCGTCGACAAGTCGGCGAAGCCGCCCGTCGAGCTCAAGGCATCGAAGCTCACTCCGTTCCTCAAGTCCGCCGACAAGGTCGCGATCGCGATCGTGATGAACGGCTGGGAGATGTGGATCGGCAACGACAAGGAAGTGCCGGAGATCCGCGAGGACGATCCGTCGCGCTATCCCGGCGTGCTGATCGAGCTCCGCACCGCGCTCGATCGCTTGAAGTTCCAGGAGGCAGGCCCGCCGGGCAGCCTCGGGATGGTGATCACGTACGGCGACAAGCCGGTGATTCGCGTGCCGATGGGGCCGCTCGGCGAGATCAACGGCAGCAAGCTCGGCTCGCAGAAGGACTACTTCGGCACCACCGGTGTCGAGATGGTCAGCGCGATTCGCCTCGCGATGTCCGAGCTGCGCAAGGTCCAGGTCTCGCGGCGCGTGCTGATCGTGGTCTGCGACGGCAACGACACCAACAACGATGCCGCGAAGGCGCAGCTGCTCGATCTCAAGAAGCAGGCGCAGCAGGATCAGGTGCAGACATTCGCGATCGTCTACAAGGCGAAGCTGTCGGGCGACGCGAACATCATCCCGACGATGATTCCGCAGACCGCGGTGGTGACGACGGCGGAGAACATCGCCGCCGCGATCGCCAACATCTTGTCGCGTATGGACGATCGGAAGTACCTCGAGTTCAAGGGCATCGATAAGGCCAAGGACATCGGGCTGACGTTCGACGGCAAGGCCCACGACCTCGCGATCCGCGTCGACAAGGAAGAGTCCGAGCCCTCGCAGGTGCTGCTCAAGGTGTTCGAGCCCCAGTCGGGCGGCAGCTTCCCGTGGCTGGTCCTGATCATCATCCTCGTCGTGCTGTTCCTCTTCATCTTCCTGGCGATGAAGATCTTCAAGAAGAAGCCTGTCGAGGCGCTGGCCCCGGCTCCGATCATGGCGGTGCCGATGGACGCCCCGAAGCCGATGGGTCCGATGAAGACGGTCATGATCGGGCAAGGTGGCGATGAGGGTGGCTTCCCGGTCGTCGGCTGGTTGGTCCCCCTCAACGGCCAGCACGCGTATCAGACGTTCCGGCTGCGCTCGAGCATGACCAAGGTCGGCACCGCGCCGCCGTGCGACATCGTCGTCAACGATGGCTTCATGAGCACGGAGCATTGCCAGATCAACTGCTCGCCGCAGGGCTTCACGCTGATCGACGGCGGCTCGACGAACGGTAGTTATGTCAACGAGCGCCGCGTCACCGCAAAACACGATCTCGTCGACAACGACCTCGTGACGTTCGGCAAGACGAACTTCAAGTTCAAGTCGATCGTGTAATAAGCTCCGCGTGGCCGGGTGATCGATGGCGAAGAAGCAGAAGACCTGCGGCGGCTGCAAGCGCGTGATGCTGCCGGTGTGGACGAAGTGCCTGTTCTGCGGATGGGCGCCCGTCGCGCGCCTGGAGTTCATCATGGGGCCGCTCGCGAGCCAGATGCTGCAGCTCACCGAGGAGGTCACCACGCTCGGCTCCGTCGCCGGAAACACCGTCGTGCTCGCCGATCCGGCGGTCTCTCGCAAGCATGCGGGCATCCGTCGAGTCGACGGTGGGTACGAGCTGGCGGACCTCGGGTCGACCAACGGGATCTACGTCAACGGGCGGAAGATGCCCAAGAAGATGCTGGACCAGGGCGACATCATCCGCATCGGGAACACCGAGGCGGTCTTCAAGCGCGAATAGTAGTGATACGATCCGGAGTCTTAGATGCCGCGCCTCCTGTTTCGGGATAGCCAGGGCCGCGAGGGTACGGTCGAGCTCAACCCGACCGAGACCGTCTACGTCGGCCGCGGTCTCGAGTGCGCGATCCGCACAGACGACGGGATGGTGTCCCGCCGCCACTCGCAGATCCGCATGGAAGGCGGCGTCTACGTCGTCGAGGATCTGGGCAGCGCGAACGGCGTCTACCACAACAACAATCGGGTCCAGAAGGTCGGGCTCGGTCACGCCGATGTCGTGCAGTGCGGCTCGTTGATGATCCGGTACATCGACGAAGCGGCGGTCAGCGGTTCGCAGCACGCGCCGCAGACGCCAGCACCACAGCCGACGCCCCAGAAGAAGGGCGGCACGATGGTGCTGGCAAAACACGACACCGGCAGCGGCGGTAACGGCGCCACGCCCAGCGGCACCCAAGGTTTCGGTGGCGGGGCGGCTTCGCAGCCACCCCAACCATCGCCGGCTGCCGGCTTGCCGTACGGCGGTCCGCCGGGGATGCCCAATGCAGCAGCTCCGTATGGCGGTCCGCCAGCAATGCCCGCGCGCGGTGGTTTCGGCGGATCCGCGGGCGGTGCCACCGGCGCGCCGTATGGTGGACCTCCGGGCATGCCGAGTACTGCCCCGGCCGCCGCACCCTACGGTGGGCCGCCACCGATGCCGGCGAGCAGCGGAGCTGCGAGCTCCCCGGTGCTCGGCACGTTGCCCTACGGTGGGCCACCCTCGATGCCGGCGAGCAGCGGACAAAATCAAGCGGCGCCGTCGATGCCCGCGGCCCAGGGGAGCGGCAACGGGGCGTTGCCGTACGGCGGTCCGCCCGCGATGCCCAATGGCGGAAAAGACCCGAGCATGTTCGGGCGTGGCGGTCCGTCGAGTGTGCCGTCGCCGTCGGGCTCGTCGTCCTCGCCCTCGCGCGACGCAGCCGAGAACAAGGTGATGGTCGATCTCGGTCTCGAGGTCGATGCCAGCAAGCTCGAGACGGATCTCAAGTCGGCCCGCGGTGATCTCGAGAAGGCCAACGCGAACTTCGAGCGCGAGGTCGCCGACGGCAAGCGCGTGCGTGCCGAGGCCTCCACGCTACGCGAGCGCATCGAGGAGCTGCGCGCGCAGGTCAAGGATCGCGAGGAGCAAGTCTCCGCGCACGATCGCGTCGCCGACGAGCTGCGCGACGAGCTCCAGCAGACCCGCAACGATCTCTCCAAGGTCCGCAACGACATGGGCGAGATGGCGGAGAACATGGTCGCGCGCGAGCGCCAGGCGGCGCGCGCCGTCGAGGACACCGCGAAGCTCCGCGACGACATGGAGGATCTCAACCGCCAGCTGATGGAGCTGTCGCGGACGAAGGACGAGGGCTGGAAGAAGCTCAACGATCAGCTCACCGAGATCGAGCATCTCCGAGAAGTGATCAACGAGCAGGAGCGGATGCTCGAGGAGCGGCGCGTCGGCTTGATCTCTCAGGAGGAGGTGATCAAGGAGCTCCGCAACGACAAGGAGAAGAGCCTCAAGATCGTCGCGCAGCTCAAGGCCGAGCGTGACGAAGCGGCGACCACGGCCTCGCGGCTGTCCGCCCAGGTCAACGCGCTCGAGGACGAGAACAAGCGCCTCGGCCGGCTACTCGTCGAGACGCAGACGGACCAGAGCCGCGGTGGCAGTGGCGATGTCGACCACATGCTGCGGATCCAGGGCGAGCTCAAGGACACCCGCGTCGAGCACAAGAAGATCGAGGCGGATCGCGATCGCCTCGAGGAGCAGTACGACCGCGCCGAGCGCGATCGCGAGAAGCTCGAGGGCCGGATCGCACAGATCGAGGTCGAGCTCCAGGAAGCGCTGCACGGCAAGCTCTCCGCGGAGTCCGCGCGCAACGTCGCGCAGGATGCGCTCGCGAAGACCGAGATCGCTCGCCACAAGGCGGCCGAGGAAGCCCTCCACGCGTCGAAGGCGCGCGATGCCGCGAGCACCGGCGGTGACGATGCGCGCCGAGAGCTCGATCGGCTGCGCCGTCGCGTCGCCGAGTTCGAGAAGGTCAAGGCGGCTCCGGGAGCCAACGTCGATCCCAAGGAGATCCAGCTCGAACGCGAGCAGAGCGAGCGCAAGCTGCTCGAGGCCACCGATCGCGCGACCGCGGCGGAGCGCGCCCTCAAGTCGCTCCAGGCCGAGGTCGACGCGTCGAAGATGGATGCGCTCAAGGCGCGCGGCGAGACAGCGCGTGCACGCGCCGTCGTCGAAGCGTCGCAAGCCGAGATCGTGCTCGACACGCCGGGACCTGCCGCGACCGGAGAGCTCCAACGGGTCGCGGGCGAGGTCTACGAAGCGATCAACGATATCCTCTCCGAGCTCCGCAACAACATGGTGCTGGTGCAGGGCGAGCTTCCTTCCATGCAGGCCGACGCAGAGCGGATGCAGGCGGTCAAGGAAGCGGTCGAGGCGATGGTCGACGGCGCCGAGAATGCCAAGGGAGCATTGCGTGGGTTGCGAGATCTCGCGAAGCCGGCGTAGCGAAGCCGCGAGCTTCCGGCGTAGCAGCGAAGCTGCGAGCTTCCGGCGTAGCAGCGAAGCCGCGAGCTTCTGGCGTAGCAGCGAAGCCGCGAGCTTCTGGCGTAGCAGCGAAGCAGCGAGCTTCTGGCGTAGCAGCGAAGCTGCGAGCTTCTGGCGTAGCAGCGAAGCAGCGAGCTTCTGGCGTAGCAGCGAAGCAGCGAGCTTCTGGCGTAGCAGCGAAGCTGCGAGCTTCTGGCGTAGCAGCGAAGCTGCGAGCTTCTGGCGTAGCAGCGAAGCTGCGAGCTTCTGGAAGGATAGATAGCAATGACAATCGAGCACAAGCGCAGCAGCAAGAGTGAGATCGAGGACCTGATCAAGGCGCGGTACTCGCTGATCTGGATCACCTCGCCCGAGGAGACCCGTGTCGAGGAGTCGCTGCGCAAGCTGTGCGTCGAGCGCGAGATGCGCCTCGAGGTGTGGTCGATCACGGAAGGCATGAAGACGATCGCGAACGGGCAGGGAACGCGCGACGTCAAGGACCCGATGAAGGCGGTCGATCACGTGCTACGCAGCGAGGGCCGCGCGCTGTTCGTGCTGCGCGACTTTCATCCATTTCTCAAGGAGCCCGCCGTCGTGCGCCGGCTCCGCGATGCGGCGACCGAGCTGCGCAAGACGAAGAAGAGCCTGATCATCCTGTCCGCGATCTCGAAGATCCCACCCGAGCTCGAGAAGAGCATCTCGGCCGTGATCGACTGGGAGCTGCCCAACCGTCAGGAGATCGAGCAGGCGGCGCGCAAGGTCCTGCCGAACCTCCCGGCGGCGACCCAGCAGGTGATCGAGAGCGACCCGACGTACATGGAGCGCGTGGTCGAAGGCGCGCTCGGCTTGACGCTGGTCGAGGCCGAAAACGTCTTCGCGAAGAGCGCGGTGCGCACGCACACGTTCGACCTCGAGACGATCCTCGAGGAGAAGAAGCAGATCATCCGCAAGTCCGGCCTGCTCGAGTACTACGAGCACCGCGAAGAGTTCTCCGACGTCGGCGGCATGGAGATCTTGAAGGACTGGCTCGTCAAGCGGCGCAATGCATTCAGCTCGCGCGCCCGCGATTTCGGGCTGCCGCTGCCCAAAGGCATCCTGATGATCGGCGTGCCCGGCACGGGTAAGTCGCTCACGGCGAAGGCCGTCGGTGCGCTGTGGCAGATGCCGCTGCTTCGCCTCGACGTCGGCAAGATCTTCGGCGGCCTGGTCGGCTCGTCGGAGGAGAACATCCGCACGGTGATCAAGACGTCGGAAGCGATCGCCCCCGCGATCCTGTGGATCGACGAGCTCGAGAAGGGCTTCTCGGGCACCGGCTCGTCGGGGCAGACCGACGGCGGAACGACCTCGCGCGTGTTCGCCTCGTTCATCACCTGGTTGCAGGAGAAGACGTCGCCGGTGTTCGTGATCGCGACGGCGAACAACGTCTCGCAGCTACCTCCCGAGCTCCTTCGCAAGGGTCGCTTCGACGAGATCTTCTTCTGCGATCTCCCCGGTCGCGAGGACCGCCGGCAGATCATCGACATCCACATCCGCAAGAAGAAGCGGGACCCGGGCCAGTTCGACATGGACAAGCTGGTCGAGGCGACGGTCGACTACTCGGGTGCCGAGCTCGAGCAGGCCGTGATCGCGTCGCTCTACGATGCCTTCGACACCGGCAACGACCTCACCACCGAGGGTCTGCTCAACACGCTGCGCGACATCGTGCCACTCGCGATCACGATGCGCGAGCAGATCGATGCGATGCGCGAGTGGGCCCGGACGCGTGCCCGCCCAGCCGCCCAGCGTGGAGGCCCACCACCCAAGAAGGAGGGGTGGATGGCGAAGTACGGTGCGCCCACCTCGAACCTCGGAGACAAGGGCAGCGACGCCGACGACGGCGAGAGGAAGCTAGAGCTCTAGACTGGGGTACACTGTTCGCTCATGTCGCATTTCACCAAGTGCGCGCTCAAGATGACGAACCTGGCGGCGATCAAAAAAGCGCTCGCCGATATGCAGCTCAAGTTCACCGAAGCCGAGGAGAACCAATCGGTCCAGGTGCGCGGCTATCGCGGCGACAAGCTGCAGGCAGCGATCTGCGTCGACATGGGCCGCTATGACATCGGCGTGATCGCGAACGCCGAAGGCACCTACGACATCACCGCAGACTGGTGGGGCGTGGAGACCACCAAGGGCGTCTCCGAGGAAGAGTTCAAGCACCAGCTCAGTCAGCGGTACCAGTATCACAACGTGAAACAGGCCTGCGAAGAGAAGGGCTACTCCGTCGAGGAGGAAGTCAACGAAGAGGACGGATCTATCCGTCTGGTCGTCAGCAAGTGGGGAGCCTGATGTCGACGAAGAAGGCGATCGAGATCGTGATCAATGCCAAGGGCGAGGTCACCTACGAGGCCAAGGGCATCAAGGGTGCCAGCTGCCTCGACGAGACCGAGTTCCTGCTCCAGGCACTCGGCGGTGAATCGGCGGTCACGGACCAGCAGAAGACCGGCGAATATTACGAACAATCGGAGGGTTACGTGTCGACGTGGAGTGGGGAAGGCAAAGACGAGTAAGCTGGTAATAGGGTATGTCCCGATAAACCGCTCCCGATAAACCGCGCTGGGACCAGCGTCCCAGGAAGATCGTTTCACAGTTGTCGGATCAAGACGAACCCAAGCCCGAGGACCTCAGCGACGAGCTCGCGCGCAAGTACGACCCCGAGCGTCTGCTCAAGGTCCTCGCGCGCAAAGCCGGGCGTGGCGAGGCGCTCGAGCACTCGGTTCGCAGCAAGTACGAGAAGCGGTTCGGTGTCGACCTCGGCCACGTTCGCGTGTTCACCGGCGAGTTCGCCGAGGACTTCAACAAGCAGCGCAACGCGTACGCGGTGACGGTCGGCCGGACCGGCGCCATCCTGTTGGGCGGCTCGCCCGACAAGTCGATGAGCGGCTCGGACGGTCAGGCCCTGCTGGCCCACGAGCTCACCCACGTCGCGCAGGCCCAGCGCGCGAAGGGCGGCGCGGGCGGGCTCCACTACAAGTCGTACAACGACGAGATGCCGTTCGGCGCCGAGCTCGCCGAGATCGAAGAAGAAGCGCACGAGCAGGAGGACCTCGAGAAGCTCGAGGCGTCCGGCATGTCGACGATGCAGGCGGTCAACGAAGGCACCGCACGGATGCAGAGCCAGGCCGCGCTCGACAAGGACATCGAGAAGATCAAAGCGCGCGTACTCGAGATGGCCGGCGACGCCGCTCGCACGCAACAGTGGCGCTCCGGCAGCTCGCGCCGCGCCTAGCTGGTAAGCTCGACGCGATGAGTGAGCAGGAGAGCGCCGATGCTGGCGTGGTCCAGTCGCGTGTCCAGCTCGAGCGGCTGGCCGCCGACGACGAGGTCGCCGGTCGCACGATCCAGGGCTTCGCGGCCCAGAACGTCATGCTCCGCAGCATCGATCTCGATAGCGTCACGATGAACCGCCTCGACCTGCGCGGCGCCGACGGTGACGAGAGCCGGCTCGAGCGCGCGAAGCTCGAGCAGACGGATCTCCGGACGTCGCAGTGGCGAGGCGCGCTGTGGCACCGCGTGCAGATGAAGGACTGCGACCTCACCGAGCTCGACCTCACCGGTGCGCAGCTGCTCCGCTGCGAGCTCGGCCCGGTGCGGATGGCGCGGCTCAAGCTGCATCGCGCGCGCATCCAGAACTGCACGTTCAAGGACTCCGAGCTCTACAGCTCCGACTTTTCCTCGGCGGTCGTGATCAAGAGCGTGTTCGACGGCTACTCGCACGCGACGGTCTCGCTGTCGCGCACGGACTGGACGGGCGCGACGGTGTTCGACGTCGACTTCAAGCGCGCCAACATGTACGGAGCGAACCTGACCGGGGCGACGTTCGTGCGTTGCGATCTCCGCGGCGTCAACCTCTGCAACGCCAACCTCACCGGCACGAAGCTCGTCGGCTGCGAGACCACGGGCATCGATCTCGACGGAGCTGTCATTTAGCGCCCCGCCCCAGGCGCCACGTCAGGAGCAACCACCACCATGCCATCCCGTCCCGACATCCGAGACCTGGCCACCAACGTTCGCGACGCGTTCGCGGATGCCGACCGAGACACGCTACTCGACGTGCTGACGTTCGTCGTCAAGGAGTACGTCGTCGAGGGGCCGCCGCCGATGTTGATCCATCAGGCGGAGACGCTGTCGGACTTGAAGAACATGTCGTTCGGTCAGCTGATCACAGCTCTCCAGACGCGGTTCGATCACCCCGAGCTCGCGATGTTCGTCGTCGATGGCGAAGGCGTCGGCGTGCGGATCAATGGCGTCGTCCAGCCGTTGCTGGGTCGCGCACCTGGTGCGCCCGCAAGCTTCATCGATACGCGTCCGAACGCGGCACCGCCGGCGCCCGGCGTGCGCGTGGTCGAGGCGAACTTGGCTCCACGTCCACCGGCACCGGCACCGGCACCGGCACCGGCACCGGCACCTCCCGCACCCGTACGTCCTGCGGGCGAAGCGCCACCGCCGAGTCGTGGGCTGTCGATCCGCGGCCGGCCGAGTGGAGGAGGGGACGCACCGGCGGCGCCTGCACCCGCAGCCGCACCGGCGCCTCCAGCCGCACCACCTGCCGCCCCCGAGAAGCCCGAGGGCAGTGGCGACGACGCCTCGGCGCGGTTCAGCCTGCTGGAGCTCGACTAGGTGTCGTCGGTCGCACGCCGCTACTACGAACGCGGCAGGGCGTCGCTCGACAGCGGTGACCTCGCGTCTGCGCAGGAAGCGCTGCGCGCCGCGCTCGATCTCTCGCCCTCCTATGGCAACGCGCGGATCGCCTATGCCGTGGCCCTCGCACGCTCCGGCGATTGTCCCCGTGGTGCGCAGATCCTTCGCGCCGGGCTCGGTCACGCGTCGTCCCCGATCTCCACCGCGGCGATGTACGCGACGCTCGGCGACGTGCTGACGCTCGGCGGTGACTTCTTCGGCGCCGAGCAGGCGTTCCAGCAAGCCGGCAACACGCCGGGCTTCGAGGCGCGTGTTGCCTCGGGACTCGCACGCGTGTATTCGCGACTCGGCCGCTACAACGACATGGCGACCGAGCTCAAGCGCGCCGCAGCGTTGACGAAGTAGGTACGTGCCACGTGCCAGTCGATCCGAAGCGGCCCGAGATCCAGCGAGAGGCCTCCAGCGAGAGGCCTCCAGCACCTCTGGCGTGAACACGATCTCCCCGACGCAGCTTGCTTCGACAGCGCATCAAGGCAGCATCTATCGCGTGGCCGGGCAACGCCACACGGGATCCAGGTCGGACGTGGACGTGGCACGTCCACGTGGCACGTCCACGTGGCACGGACGTCAATAGCCGTGCATCTGCTGCGGGTACGCGTGTGCCGGCACCCAGAGCGGATCCACGAACGTCTGCGTCAGCACGACGGTGATGTTATCGGTGCCGCCGTTGTTGTTCGCGGCTCGGACCAGGTTCTCCGCGACCACCTCGAGCGGATCGCCGGACGTCATGATCTCGCGGATCATCCAGTCGTCGACCAGGTCGTTGAGGCCGTCGCAGCACAGCAAGTAGATGTCGCCGTGCTCGGGCGTCATGGCGTTGTGCTCGATCTCGACGTTCGCATCGAGACCGATGGCACGGATGATCACGTTCGAGGTCGCCGGGCCGAGCGTGCCGATCAAGTCGGGGCGGTCCTGGTAGAGGTTGCGCAGCGAGTGATCGCGGGTGAGCTGCTGGAGCTGGCCACCGCGCAGGAGATACGCACGCGAGTCTCCGCAGTGGCAGATGTGCACGAGGTTCTCTTCGAACCGGATGCCGACCGCGGTGGTGCCCATGCCATGGCACGTGTGGTCCATCTGCGAGCGCTGGTAGACGCCGGCGTTGGCAGCGCGCATCGCGGCGACCAGTGGATCACTGCCAGGTGCGGGCGGTGGTTCGCCGGTCTTCAGCGAGTGCACGATGGTGCGGATCGCGATGTCGGATGCCACCTGACCCGACGCGTGACCGCCCATCCCATCGCACACGATGTACACGCCGAGGAAGTCGTCGTAGTACATCGCGTCCTCGTTCTGCGTCCGCTGGGCACCGACGTCGGTGCGGCCGACGGCACGCAACAGGAAGCGCTCGACGGGGATCAAGCCCCCGTTCATCGGCCCTCACCTTCCCAGACGCGCGCGACGAGCATGTTCCGCTGTACGCGCCGCGAGGGCCTGAGCTTCCCCGGTATCATCGATCTTCCTCGGGTTTCCATCGGCGGTTCGGTAACGGCTGCTCGCTGAACATCGTCTGCCACGGGGATCGGATCCCTCGCTTGAAGCCCTGTAACACCTCGCGAGCTTCGTTCCACGGCCCGATGCCCGTCAACCCACCGAGCTCGAGCTTCCAGCTGGTGGCCATCGCCGCGGCGACCTCGGCGACGACATCGAACCGCTGCTCGGCGGCCATGTCGACGATCTCGAACGTCTTGTCGAAGTCGATCTCGGGACGGTGGAGGTCTCGCAGCAGGGCCTGCGGTGTGCAGTCCTTGAGGTCGTCCTCGAGCTCCTCGGGGCGCTCGCGCTGCCGTGGCTCGGCCACGGCGGCAGCGATCATCGTGGTGTCGAGCTTGGCGATCGAGGGATCGATGACCAGCTCGATCGTCGCCTTGAACGTGAGCAGATTGTCGGCCGGTTCGGTGCGTCTGCGGTGCGCCTCGAGCAGCGCGGGATCGACCGCGTCGATCGCCTTCTGCTGGCGCTCCTGGCGGAGCATCAGCTCGATGTCTTGCTCCTCCGTCGTGCCGCCTTGTTCGGCGACCTTGTCGAACGAGGGCAGCCCGAACCAGCGCTGCAGATCCGCCTGGGGCTGCGCGTCGAGCTCACTCGCAAGCACATCTTTGGCTCGCTTGTCGTTGGGATCGTCGTCCATGGCCTAGAGCTGCAGCACCACGACGTACGCGAGGGCGCCGATCGCGACACCGATGAACAACGACACGATCCAGAACAGCGTGCTCGCACCCTGCTGGATCACTCCGGTGGCCGGCGCCGTGCCGCTGTTCGGCCCGCCCATCATCTGCTGCTGCCCCGATTGAGGCTGGAGCGGGCCACCGCTACGCGCGATCGAGACGATGCCTTCGCTCGACGTCAGCGCGACGGTCTTCTGCGGACCACTCGGCGCGCCGGGCGGCATCATTCCACCCATACCGGGTGGCTGCATTCCCCCCATGCCGGGCGGCTGCATTCCGCCCATGTTGGGCTGCTGCATGTTGGGCGGCTGCATCCCGCCCATGTTCGGTCCCATCGCGCCGAGGTTCGGCGGCGCCATGCCGGCGACGATCGTCTTCTGGTTCGGCGCCGAGTTCTGGAAGCCTTGCTGGGGTTGCGGTGCGAGCCCACTCGACTGCGGCATCGCCCCGGGCACACCCTGCGCGAACGGCGACGCCATCGCGACCATCGTCTTCTGTTGCGGCGAGGCCTGCTGATAGCCCGTCTGTGGTGGCTGCTGCATCTGCGGCTGTTGCATCTGCGGCTGTTGCATGTGGTGCGGCTGCATCATCCCGGGCGGCAAGCCACCGTGCATCCCCGGCACCTGCGGCGCTTGATAGCCGCCTTGCCCACCCGGCGCGACGACGGTGCGCGGCATACCGCCGGCACCGATCGACATCCCACCCGCGGTGAGCTCGGCGAACACCTGCTGGCAGTGCTGCATCATCTCGCCGGACGATTGGTAGCGCCGGCTCGCATCCTTCTCGAGCGCGCGCCGCACGATCTGCTGCACCGCGTACGGAATCTGCTCCGACATCGGCGGCACCCCGGCGTGGAGGTGCATCTGGATCACCGTCATCGGGTTGTCGTCGTGGAACGGCACCGTTCCGGTCAGCATCTCGAAGGCGAGCACGCCGAGCGCGTAGAGATCGCTGCGCGCGTCGAGCGGCAGGCCGCGGCCCTGCTCCGGAGACATGTACTGCG
>JANNBP010000576.1:0-13586 GCA_031385555.1 Deltaproteobacteria bacterium
CGTGATCGGGCACGAAGCGCTCGGCCAGCATCTGCGTGCGCGCGGACGCGGACAGCTCGTCGAGCAGCACGACCTCGATCGAGAGCTCCTTCGCGAGCTTCAAGATCCGCGGCTCGGGCCGCGATGTCATCAGGCCGAAGATCGGGCGCGGCGTGTCGATCTTGAGCAGCGCCGCGAACAGCTCCTGCGAGTCCTGGTCTGCCCAGTGGATGTCCTCGCCGACGAGGATGATCGGCTTCTCGCTCTCGAGCCGGCGCTCGATCCGGTTGAGCAGCTGCAGCAGCGTCTGCCTGCGGGTGTCGGCGTCGATCTCGCCGGTGGTGACGCTGCGGGCACCGAGCAACATGCCGAAGACCTGGATCGCCATCCGCGATTCGCGCGAGCTCTCCTCGCCGGGGAACAGCAGTGGGAGTGCACGCGCCAACCGGCGCTCGATCTCGTGGGGCTCGGCATCCTCCGACAGCTGGAGCACGTCGCGCGCGAGATCCGCGATCACGCCGTAGGGAGTCATCGCGGTGCCGACGCGACCCGAGGTCCGGATCACCACCGCCTCGCCGGGCTGGATGCCGTCGAGGAACGTCCGCACCACGGTGCGCTTGCCGACGCCGGCATCGCCGACGATCACGATCTGGCGCTTGCGCTTGGTGACCAGCACATCGCGCCATGCATCGCGCAGCGCCTTGATCTCGAGCTCGCGGCCGTGCAGCCGGCCGGTATCGACGCGCCGCTCGCGCAGCCGTTGCGAGCGCTCCTTCGGGCCGCGCAACCGATAGACGCGCGCGCGCTTGATGCCCGGATCGGTGTCCTCGTCGACACTCGACCGCCCGGTCTGACTCCCTGCGTGCGAGCCGCCGATGTCGTCGGGGATGTCGATCGCGGCGAGCGCCTCGAAGTTCCACTCGGCGCGCGCCGCACGAAACACGCGGCCACCGACGAGGATCTCGGCGCCGCGGGCCTGGCGTGCGAGCTTCTGCGCGAACTGCGCGGTCGAATCCTCGATCTCGAACGACGGCTCGTGCTTCGCCTTGGTCCGGCCGCCCGGCTTGACCAGCGCGACCCCGCGCTGCACCGCGAGGGCGAGCCGCAGCTCGGGCTCGACATCGGAGCCGATGCCGTCGAGCGCGTCGACAAGCGCGAGCGCGAGCTTGATCGAGCGACTCGAGTCGTCCTCGCTCGGGATCGGCAGCCCGATCACCACGCGCAGGGCCGTCTCGCCGCCCGTCACGGTCGAGCTCGGTGCCGGCGCGTCCTCGGGCTGCGGCGCCTCGATGCGCGGGTAATCGAGGATCGCGTCGTGCTTGAACGCGACATCGCGCGCGACCTTGAAGAACTCGCTGACCAGCCGCGCCGCGCCGGTGGGGCCGAGCTTCTTCTCGAGCGCCGCCATGCCGCGGAGGATGCCCTGCAGCACGTAGACGTACTTGCGCTCGCGCTGATCGCGCGCCTGGTGCGGAGCTTCCTCGCCGAGTGGCTGCGGCGTGGACGGGCGCGCCTGCTTGCGCAGCGCCTGGGACGCCGCGGGGGCCACGCTCGACGGTTCGAGCGACACCGAGACCGAGACGGGTATCGACAGCATTAGCGGCTCGGACTGATCCGGGACGCCATCGGACACCTTGTCGCCTCCCTCGAGCTGCGGGCGCGGTACTGAGACGCGCTGCTTTTGGGCGATCAGGCTCGCGAGGTGCTGCGCGAGCGAGCCGCTGTCGGTCAGCGAGCCCGTCTTCTGCGCCCACTCGAGCTGGAAGCGACCGAGCTCGTGCTGCAGATCGCGCGCGGTCTGGAACCTGTCACTACGGTGGAACGCGAGCGCCTTGAGCATCGTGCGCTCGAGCGAATCGGGCAGCTCGGGTGCGAAGTCTTTCGGCCGCGGAATCGCGCCCGACTTCACCATCTCGAGCGCCTCCTTGCCCTTGCCGTGGAACAGCGGACGCGCGCAGATCAGCTCGAACAACACGATCCCGGCGGCGAACACGTCGCTCCGGCAATCGACGGGCTCGCCGCGCGCCTGCTCGGGCGACATGTACGCGAACTTGCCCTTGATGACGCCCTGTTCCTCGTCGACATCGCGCGCGCGGGCGATGCCGAAGTCGACGATCTTGACGCTGCCGTCCCACGACACCAGCACGTTCTGCGGGCTGATATCGCGGTGCACGATCGACAGCGGCTGGCCATGCTCGTCGGTCTTGCGGTGGGCGTAGTCGAGGCCCTTGCAGATCTGCTGGACGATGTACGCGGACGTGCCGTACGGGATCCGCTGCCGGACCTTCGCCGCTTCCTGTAGCAGCTTGAGGACGTCGACGCCCTCGACGTACTCCATCGCGAGGAAGTAGGTCTCGCCGACGACGCCGTAGTCGAACACCTGGATGATGTTCGGGTGGTTGAGGCCGAGCGCGATCTTGGCCTCGTCGCGGAACATCGTGACGAACTGCTTCGAGCGCGCGTACGCGGTGTGGATCTTCTTGATGACGAGGATCTTGTTCAGACCCTGGGCAACCACCGTCCTCGCGAGGAACACCTCGGCCATGCCGCCGGTGCCGATCTTCCGGACCAGCGAGTATTTTCCAAACTGCTCCATGTCCCCGGGAAGTTTTGCGATTGTAGCTCACACAAACGTGAGAACCGAGCGACCGGAGGCACGTTCCGATCCTGCCCGATCGTGCGCGTCCACGTCGAGCACGAGCACGCCCACGGTGCTCACATCGGCGTGATGGACAGGTTGTCGAACCAGGTATCGGTCTCCCAGTTGTTGAACCCGAGATACTCGTGGCCCGGCCCGTCGAGCGGTTGCGGGTCGTCGTACTGGAGGAACGGCTTGGTCATGTCGTCGACGAACCACTTGATGACCCGGCCCTTGCGCTCGATCTTCCAGTGATACTTCTTGTCGGGAGCGACCTTGATGTCGCCGCGCTGGACGAGGTCTTTGCCGTGCTCGTCGAGCCGGGCGAGGATCGACTTGCTGTTGCTCCAGCCGCCGAACACCAGCTCGTAGCCGGTGGCCAGGTACGCGCCACCGTCGGGATCGTAGGATCGGCCGTCTCCGAAGATCTCGATCTGGATGTCGCCGCGACGGTCGGTCGACCAGGCATCGAGCTCGACGCGGACGTCGCGTGGGAGCCGCCGGGCGAGCCACAGCGGGTGGTTCTTCGCCCCCTTCGCGTTGAGGGCACCGCCCGTGAGGGCATACCCGTCCCCGGTGGCGAGGTAGCCGCCGCCGAGGTTCGCGCGCTCGAAGTTGTCGGCGTACGGCTCCTTGATCGGAGGAGCGTCCTTGACCTTGCAAGCGAGGAGGAGGAGCAGCAGGGCAGGGCGCACAGCGGGTCCGAACGTAGCGCAGGGAGGGGTGGTGATCCCGGGCATCGCTAAGGTATTCGATCGTTTGCAGATCTTCCCGCGCCGAACGAGATCGGGAGTGTCAGAGGGGGGCCGTAGGGTGAGTGCGTGGACGGTCTCTCGCCCCATCTCGATTCGGTCTCGCGCGAGCGCGAGCGCGAGCAGCGGATCGTGATCTTCGATTGCGAGACCACCGGTATCGATTTCACCCAGGACCAGGTCATCGAGATCTGCATCCAGCACGGGTTGGGCTTGGAGACCGGGGGCAATGGTCAGGAGCCGGTCTCGCGCACCTGGCGGATCCGGCCGGAGGCGCCGATCCAGTCCGCCGCGCAAGCCGTGCACGGGATCAGCGCCGAGCAGCTCGCCGGGTGCCCCACGTTCGCCGAGGTCGCCGTGGAGATCGCTCAGTGGTTCGCCTTCGCGGACATCATCGTCGGCTACAACGTCGCGTTCGATATCCAGATGCTCCAGGCCGAGTACGCGCGCCTGCCGGAGCTGCACCCTGCCGGTCGGTCACTGGATCTGACCGGCAAGCAAGTGATCGATGCGCTGCGCCTGTGGCAGAAGTGCGAGCCGCGCAGCCTGCAGCACGCGCATCAGCGGTTCGTCGGAGACGAGTTCGCGGCGGCACACTCCGCACGCGCGGATGTCGCGGCCACCGGGCGGGTGCTCGCCGGCATGATCAAACACTTCGGGCTCGACGAGCCGCGCGTCGATTGGAATCAGATCGCCACCGTCTCGGATCCGAGTCGCAGCAAGTAGGCCGAACCGGCCGTAGCTGGCCGTCACGGCCACGCCAAGACGCGATCGAGTGGTTGCGCCGATGAACGGATTCTCTCCGGTGGATGACGAAGCTGATCTTGATTGCCGGAATCACGTTCGCGGCCGCCTGCGGTAGCAAGACCGACAACGCGCTGTCGGAGTTCGAGTCGTTCAAGAGCAAGATGTGCGACTGCAGGGCTGCGCCGAGGGCGTCAAGAAGGACATGAAGGAGTGGGAGAAGAAGATGAAGGACGAGGGCGTGTCCAAGAAGGAGATGTCCGACGACCAGAAGAAGAAGGCGCGCGAGATCGACAAGGAGATGGACGCGTGCGCAGACAAGCTACTGAAGTAGGGGCGTAGTGGTTGCGCACGAGAGCGTCGTCTTCGAGGATGGCGCCATGAAGCTGCTGATCGCTCTCGTTCTGCTGGTGGGCTGCTCGGGCAACGAGGGTAAGCCGATCGATAAGGCCGCCGGTTCGGGCTCCGCGACGACTGCCGCGGTCGGGAGCGGCGCGGGCCAGTTCGAGGCCGCGCTCGTCGAGCTCGACAAGTATCGCGAGCGGATGTGCAAGTGCGAGGACGCCGCGTGCGCGGACACCGTGTTCAAGGACTTCACGGCGTGGCGCGCAGAGTTCCGCAAGGCGACCAAGGCGAGCGGCGCGAAGCCGAGCCCCGAGACCGAAAAGAAGGGCAACGACCTCAACAAGGAGCTGATGATCTGCCGGGTCAAGGTGACCAAGGGAGCCGGCAAGGGCTCGGGCTCCGCAGGTTCAGGTTCAGGGTTGGCAGCGCCAGCGGATCCCGTCGAGGCCGCACTCGTCGAGCTCGATGTCTTCAAGGTCAAGATGTGCGGCTGCCCCGACAAGGCGTGCGCCGACAAGCTGCAGGTCGAGTACGCGACCTGGCAGCGCAACCTGCGTGCGAAGCTCACGGAGAAGCCGAACAAGCTGCAGGAAGTCCGTGGCAACGCGCTCGAGAAGGAGATGAAGGAGTGCCGCATGAAGGCGGAGACCTCGACGCCGGGTGCGCCGGGTGGCACCTCGAAGGTCGACGCGTTCCTGACGACGATGCAGAGCTACCGCGACAAGCTCTGCGCGTGCACCACCAAGGACTGCGCGACGAAGCTCCAGAAGGAGACCGATGGCTGGGCCGCCACCGCCGCGAAGGACATCGCGGATGCGAAGCCGACCAAGGATCAGGACGACAAGGCCGACCGGCTCGCGAAGGAAATGAAGGAGTGCTTCGGCAAGGCCAAGTAAGGGGTCACGCTCCTGGGTCTCAACCGCGCAAGGTCACAGGCGTCCTGCGGCAAGGCGTACAAACCCGCTAGACCCGCTCCAATCGGCCATTGTTGCCATTCTACGCGGTTTGTACGTTTCGCCGCAGGACGCCAATAATCTCGCGGACCTGGTGGGGTAGAGCGTGACCCCTCCGGCCATCAGAGCGCGTGAGAGGTCGCGTCCCAGAAGGCGGCCTTGTCGGGATCGGGCTCGCCCATCCGGTGGAGCGAGATCGCCGCGCGGATCGGATCGAGCGGTTCCTCGATCGAGCGCAAGAAGCTCGCGGCGTCGCTGGGGTCGGGCAGGTAGCCGCCCGCGAGGGGTGGCAGCAGCTGGTTGACCGCGACGAGCCCGCGTTGATCGGGCGGCAACGTCGCGTAGGTCAGGAGGCGTCGCCAGTTGCGGAGCTGCGCGCGCCGCCACGCTTCGCTCGGCTCGAGCGCGATGAACGCGCCGGCGCGACGGCCCGATGAGCGTGGGATCGTTGCAGGCAGATGCGCGAGCAAGCGCCGCACGAGGTGGACGGCCTCGGTCGCCTCGCGGCCGAGCGCGTGATGCGCGAGCATGAACGTCGTGATCTCGTCGACGGCGCTGCGCTCGACCCCTTCGACGGCCTCGAGGTACGCGACGATCAAGTGCTCCGGTAGCGGCGGGTTTCCGGGCACCGCCGCGACGTGCGTCAGCATGACGACCACCGCGTACGCGCGATCGCGTTGCACGAGCTTGTCGCCGTTTGCCATCGCGACGGAGCGCAGCAGACCGTCGAGCCAGATGTGGCGGCGAACCTCGAGGGCCGATCGGCAGTACGTGCACGCGAGTGTCGCCAGTGCCTCGGCGCAGATCGGCGCGCCGCAGGTTCGACAGGGTAGGGGGGCGCCGCCGACGCGGATCGGCCGCTGACCGAGGGTGGTGAGTGCGATGTCGAATGCCGACAGCGGCACGTCCATGAACCACGACTTCAAGCTGCCGAGCAGCGCGTCGGTGGCGGCGACCTCAAGCGGCACCGCGTGGACGAGGTCGGCCGGGAATCGCTCGTCGGCGACGAGGTCGCGATACACGCGCGTCAGGCGATCGATGACCTCCGCCGTGTAGCCGGCGGGATCTTTCGCGAGGGCTTCGTACTGCGGAGCGAACATCGCCGTGCGGCTGTCGAACGTCGCGACGTGCTCGATCGCCGCGGTCCACCGCGCGAACGTGGCGATGCCTTGCGGCGACATGCCGGCGTCGATCGCATCGAGCGCGGCGAGCTCGAGGGTCGCGGCATGCATCGTCTCGGCGTCGCGTACTTCGAGCGCGGAGAACTTGCGATCCATCAGCTCGAGTCGCCGCACGTCGGCGAGCGTCGGCAAGATGTACGAGCGAACCTCGGCGAACGCGTAGCTGTCGAGACCGGCGACCACCGCGCGATGCGTGCTGATCACGTGACCGCAGGACTCGCAGATCGCGATCAGCTGCGCGTCGATGAACTTGCCCGGCGCACCGCATCGGGTGCACGCGAGCGTGACCAGCCAGGAGTCAGCCGTCATCTGCTGACGGGCGGCGGTCGCATCTGTGGATGCAAGCGTGCCCACGCCGCGGGTTCGACGCGGAAGACGTCAAACACCGCGTGGATCTCGGTGGTCTGGATCGGTTGGTATCCAACAGCGGTCTGTTGCACGCTGCCGCGCATGACGTTGTGTCGGACCGCGACAGACGTGTCGATGCGATCCACGTGGGCATCGCGAAGCAGGATGTGCGTCCCGCCGATCAACGCCGCCTGCCAGGCCGCCTGGCGCACCACGGTCACATCCGAACCAAGCCCATCCGACGTCACGACGCCGAGATAGGCACCTCCGGCAGCCAGGACGCTGTCCGTGCCACGCACGGTGACCGCTCGCTCGGCGACCTGCCGCGGTTTCGCGAAGCCCGGTGCAGCGACGAACGTGGTGCCCGCGGGCCCGACGTACGAGTTGCACGACGCCAGCAGCAGCACCGTCGTCCCAGTCGCCAACGCCCACCGACCTCGCATCGAGCCAAGATACCACTGCCAACGTGGCCTTCCTGGCGGTTGCAGATCCAGTGAAGTTGCTCGACGTCTTGGTCGCTGCAATCGCCGGGCTCGATGGGCGACACACCCCACTCGCGAGGAGCTGACACCTCTGCTCTCGCGCGGCAGGTTTTCACCAGCAGCACCGGTTATTTCATCGCGTTTTCAAAGATCTGCGTGTGCTGTCCGTTCACGCTGTGAAACGGCACGGCGGGGTGCGTTCACGTTCGCTTCAGGCAAACCACGGACTTGCCGGGTCGGTGTTGGGCGGCCGTGAAGAACTCTGAAGTTAGCTGCTGGCACCGAGGTTGAAGTGTCTGACCTCATCGTGAACCGCCTCGCCCTCGTCCTCGCAGCAGCGCTCGCCGCATGTACGTGTCCTCCGACCGAACATGTCGAGTCGACCTACGCACCGCCCGCGATGTCGGACTCGATCCAGCTGTGCGTGACGGAGCGTGCCTGCACGGTGCTCTGCGCACGCGCGTTCTATCTCGATGCCGGCTCGATCGACAGCTGCCGGATTCTCGAGATGGATCAGCACGGCGGCGCCTATGTCGAGGTGACGTGGACCGAGTACGTCTGCCAGTTCGAGGAGTGGTCGACCGACGATGGCGACTACAGCGGCGACGACTACGGCAGCGACGACGACTACGACCCGTGTAGCGATGGCTCGTGCGATCCGGGCGGCGATGATGAAGTCCCGCCGCCGGAGGACCCGCCCGACGAGGACCCGCCGCCGGACGACGATCCGCCGATGGACGAAGGCGTCTGACCCCAGAGCTCGCCTGGGTCGATCCGAAGGCCAGGCGGGGGTAGCTCACCCGAAGCCCAGGCGGGTTAGCTTCCCCGAAGCCCAGGCGGGGGTAGCTCAACTGAAGCCCAGGCGGGTTGCTTCGCGCCACGTCCAAGCCGGTAGCTCACCCGAACAGCCCGCTGAGGCGCGTGGCGTTTGCTGACGGTGTTACGCTGCCGCCGTGCGACGCCCGCGCGCGACGATCCTCGTCAAGCTGCTGGTCGCGCTCGTGCTGCCGACCCTGGCGTTGTTCACCCTGTTCGCGTTCGTCGCGTACGAGATGAACCGGCGCGATCTCGACGAGGAACTCGGCCGGCGCTTGATCGCGATCGCGCAGTCGGCGGCGACCCAGATCCGCGGGCGCTATGTCGTGAACCTGCTCCCCGACGAGGACGGCGCACCCAACTTCACGCGGACGGTCGGCAAGCTGGAGACCTTCGCCAACGCGACCGGTGCGCACCTGTCGCTGATCGATCGCGACTACAAGTCGCGCGGTGACTCCGAGGACGTCCGGCTCCTCGCGGCGCTCGACCGTTTTCGCGTCGACGACGACGAGATCCAGGGCGTGTTCCGCGGGGGGAACGCGGTGTCGTCGGTGACGTTCGATGCCCAGGACGGCAAGACCTACAAGGCCGGCTATGCGCCGGTGCGATTCTCCGACGACGATCTGCGGATCGTGCTGGTGCTGCGCGCCGAGGCGCCTGCGAGTTATTTCGCGACGCTCGAGGATCTGCGCGACCGGCTGTTCCTGTGGGGCGCCGGGCTCGGCGTGGTCTCGATCTTCGCGGCGGTGATCGCGACGCTGTTGATCACGCGCAACGTGCGCCGGCTCGTCGCGGCCGCCGAGCGGATCGGTGCAGGCGAGCTGCGCGAGCGCGTCGAGATCAAGACCGACGACGAGCTCGGCCAGCTCGGCCAGGCGATGGAGCACATGCGGCAACAGCTCGCCGAGCGCGACGCCCGGATGCAGCAGATGCTCGCCGGCATCGCGCACGAGGTGCGAAACCCGCTCGCCGGGATGACGCTGTTCGCCGGCATCCTCAAGGACGAGCTCCCCGAGGGCGACGAGCGGCGCGGCCACGTCGACAAGATCAACCGCGAGCTCGGCTACCTCGAGCGCGTGGTCAACGACTTCCTCGAGTACGCGCGCCGGCCGAAGCCCGAGCTCGCGCCGGTCGACGTCGACGAGCTGCTGCCCGAAGTCGCCCAGCTGATCGCGAACGAACAGATCGAGGTCAAGGTCTCCCCCCATAGCAAGCTCGAGGCGAACGCGGATCGCGGGCAGCTGCGGCGCGCCCTGCTCAACCTGACCAAGAACGCGGTGCAGGCGGCGGCCGCGGCGGGTCACCGCGGGAGCGATGTCGTGCGGCTCTCGGCGAAGCGAGAGGGTGACGAGCTGCACTTCCTGGTCTGGAACCGGGGTAAGGAAATTCCGCTGGAGACGTCGGGCAAGCTGTTCGAGCCGTTCTACACCAGCCGCGAAAAGGGCACCGGGCTCGGCCTCGCGTTCGTGCGCGAGATCGCGATGGACCACGGCGGTCGCGTCGATGTCGCGAGCGCCGACGGCGAGACCACGTTCACGTTCGTGATTCCGGGATAACCCCGACGTCCGCCTGAGTCGACCCTTCGACCAGGCGGATGATGGGGACGGGGTGGCGCGCCGGAGGAACTGACAATCTTCCGGCGAAGCCCGAAGGTCGAGGTCAACCGAAGTGAGCTCTGGGGGTAGTATCGCCCGCAATGGCCATCGTCCTGGTTATCGACGACAACGATACGATTCGAGAGGGCCTCGCCCACACGATCAAGAAGATGGGTCACGAGGTGATGACCGCGGCCTCCGGCCATCAGGGCATCGCCGCGTTCAAGGCGAAGAAGGCCGACTTCGTGATCACCGATCTCAAGATGGAGGGCGGCACCGGCGTCGAGGTGCTGCGCACGATCTCGGCCCTCGATCCCGAGGTGCCGATCATGAACGTGACCGGGTTCGGCACCGTCGAGACCGCCGTCGAGGCGATGAAGCTCGGCGCGTTCGACTTCCTGACCAAGCCGATCCAGACCGAGGTCGTTCGCCTCAAGGTCGAGCGCGCGCTCGAGCTCTGCGCGGCACGCCGCGGCCGCAAGAAGGCCGACGCGATGACCGACTACCTCAAGGCCGA
Source organism: Deltaproteobacteria bacterium (assembly GCA_031385555.1). Lineage (GTDB taxonomy): Bacteria > Myxococcota_A > Polyangia > Haliangiales > Haliangiaceae > JABFXX01. The sequence goes on from JANNBP010000576.1 coordinate 10,351, forward strand.
GCAGGAGGGTCGGTTCCCCGAGTTGATCGGCCAGGGCGAGAAGATGGCGATCGTGCGGCGCACCGTCGACAAGGTGGCCGTCAGCGACACCACGGTCTTCGTCGCTGGTGAATCGGGCACGGGCAAGGAGCTCGTCGCCCGCGCGATCCACCGGCTCTCCAAGCGCGCCCAGGGCCCGTTCATCAAGGTCAACTGCGGCGCACTCACCGAGACGCTGCTCGAGTCCGAGTTGTTCGGTCACGAGAAGGGCGCGTTCACCGGCGCGATCAAGCAGAAGCTCGGCCGCTTCGAGCTCGCCGATCAAGGCACGCTGTTCCTCGACGAGGTCGGCGATGTGCCGCCGGCGATGCAGGTCAAGCTGCTGCGCGCGCTGCAGGAGCAGGAGTTCGAGCGTGTCGGCGGCGAGCACCCGATCAAGGTCGACGTCCGCGTGGTCAGCGCGACCAACAAGGATCTCGATGCCGAGGTCGCCTCGGGCCGGTTCCGCCAGGATCTGTTCTTTCGCCTTCACGTGCTGCCCGTCAAGTTGCCGCCGCTGCGCGAGCGCCGCGAGGACATCCCGCTGCTGTGCGCGCACTTCGTCGCGAAGCTCGGACCGAAGACCAACCCGCGCGTGCGCGCCGTCGGCGATTCCGCGCTCGGACGGATCATGGCCTATCACTGGCCGGGCAACGTCCGCGAGCTCGAGAACGCGATCGAGCAGGCGCTGGTGTTCGCCGAGGGTGAGGAGATCCAGCCGTCGGCGCTGCCGCAGTTCCTTCAGGGTGGTGCCGAGGAGGATCGGCTCGACGTGCCGCGCGAGCTGTCGCTGCCGGAGATCCTCGACGATCTCGAACGCCAGCTGATCCTCAAGGCGTATGCGAAGGCGAACAAGGTGAAGACCGAGACCGCGCGGATCCTCGGGATCAAGACGAGCGCGCTGTACTACAAGCTCGAGAAGTACGGGATCGAGTAGGCGGTCGGCGGTCGGCGGTCACGGTCGGCGGTCGGGTCGCGCCGTTGGTCGGTGGCTTCAGTCCGCACACATCTGCTTGACCTGCACGATCCCGACCGGCGGGGCTGCCAGCGTGGCCGCGAACGTCTTCGCATCCGCCTCCGTCGTGAAGTGCACGCTGACCGCCATCGACTCGCCCGGCAGCTTGAGGGCGTCCGGTGCGCCGTCGTTGCAGGTCAGCTCGCCCTCGAAGTACTGCACGCCGAGCTCGAGCCCCTTGCCGGAGAGCTCCTTCTTCGCGGCGTCGACCTTCGCGCCGGGTGCGCCGGCGTACACGAACACGGCCCAGTTGCTCTGACCGTGGGGTGGGCTCTTGAGGGGCGTTGGTGCAGCGGCCTTGGGCGTCGGTGCGGGCTCCACGGGCTTCGGCGCCGGGGGCTTGGTGGGCGGATCGGCTGGCTTGGTTGGTGGATCGGCTGGCTTGGCACCGTCCTGCTTCGAGCAGCTGGCGAGCGCGAGGCACAGCATCACGGACGAAACACGCATGACGCCGACGATACCGTGCCTGCGTGCCGGGCCGCCATCCAACGCCGCGCATGCCCGAAGATGAGGTCCCAAAAATGAAGCGCTCGACGATCGTCGACTTCGAGATCCAAGCCAGATGAGCCATCGATCGTCGGCGACGGTGTCTCCGGTCAACGCTGGATCTGCCGCAGCGCAAGTATTGACACCTCGACCTCGGGCAGCCGCATGATAGCTGCACCATGCCGAGCTCGTTCACCGAGGTCACCGTCGAGGCACGATGAGTGGACCCGTCCTGAGCATCACGTCGAAGCCGGCGACCAGAGGAACGACGCTCGGCGAGGCTGATGCCGAGGCCCTCGCCTACGCGGTCCTCGAGCTCCTCAACGTGTATCTCACCGAGCACCTGGTGAGCACGGAGCTGACGGTCTGGGAGGCGCTCGACGACGTGACCGAGGTCGATTGCGATGCGGCGAGCGGTGGCGGCGTGGCCTTCATCTTCCACGAGCACTGGCCACTCGGCGCGACGTGCGGCTACCACTGGTACGAGCATGCGCTCGCAGCGTGCTGGGGGGCGGTCACGGAGCTGTTCGGTGCGCAGGGGCAGCGCGTCACCGCCAGCCGCCCCCGCGTCGAGAAGCTCTACGCACCTCAGCGGCGCGGCTACGTGCTCGGCGTCGCAGCGGGGGAGGTCGTGGCGGTCCACTCATCCGGCGAGGTGATCGTTCCACGCGTGGGGGCGGAGGATGCGGTGCTGCAGCTCGACGACGCATCCATCGACGAGGTGACGCGCGACGTGGGGACCCGGCTATACGCGACGGGCCTGTGCGAGTGCTCGTTGTGCGGCACGGCGCGGCCGCGCACGTTCAAGGTCAGACCGATCCGACGTCGCGTGGAACCGCCTCCGCCCTATGTGCTTGCGATCGCGGCGGCGCGACGGGGGGACATCGCCGAGCTCGAGCGTGTGATCGCGGGCGGCGGCTACGTGGATCTCGAGCGCTGTATGGAGGAGGGCGTGATCAGCTCAGAGGCCGTCGTCGTGTCGCACCTGATCGCGCGTGGCGTGAGCGTGACGCCGGAGGTCGCAGCGAGTGCCGCGCGCGCCAACGCGGTGGCGGCGCTCTCCGTGCTGCACGCCCATGGAGTCGACCTCACGGCGCTCGACTCCATGGGACGCAACCCACTCGCGAACGCATGCACCCACGGCGGCCTCGATGCGGTGCGCTACCTGATGGACCTCGGCGTCGACCTCGAGGCTGTGGATCGCTTCCATGGGGATACGGCGCTGTTGTGGGCCTTCGTGGATGGGCGCGACAACGGTGACGCGGTGCTCGCCGCGCTGTTGGCCGCCGGTGCGAACCGCCACGTCCGCAATACGAGAGGCTGGGGCATCGACGAGCATCTCGATCGCCTCTCGGATCCGGCGCGCAAGGCCGCATTCGCGCGTGCACTAGGTCGCTAGACTGCGATCGCCAGATCAGTGACATTTCGTGCGCGGCGCGATCCGGAGCGGCCTGATTTCGCGGGCGTGAATGCGTGTGCTGGAATCGATCGCGGCGCTCGGATCCACGGACCACGTTCGACGCCCCCTTTGCGAGCTACCGCCGAGCAACAGGCGGTTTCACGCTCCGCGCCCTCTCTGACGCAGCCTGGGATCGAACGAGCGCGACAGACTTCGGACCCGTGTCACCGAAATGAACACGGCAGATCCGTTGGTCGGCTACGCCATCGCGTTCTTGCGCGCCGGCCGCGCCGCTTCGGCGAGCAGCTCGGCCGCGTG
>JANNBP010000032.1:0-25334 GCA_031385555.1 Deltaproteobacteria bacterium
CTGACTTCTTCGGTGCTGACTTCTTCGGTGCTGACTTCTTCGGTGCTGACTTCTTCGGTGCTGACTTCTTCGGTGCTGACTTCTTCGGTGCTGACTTCTTCGGTGCTGACTTCTTCGGTGCTGACTTCCTCGCCACAGCTACTTTCTCGCCGGCTTCTTCCTCGCTACCGACTTCGGCTTATTCTTCTTCGCCGCAGGCTTGGTCTTCGCCTTCGCCGCCGGCTGCTTCTTCACCGCAGCCTGCTTCTTCGCCGCCGGCTTGGTCTTCTTCTCCCTCTTCACCGCAGGCTTCTTCGCCTTCACCGCAGGCTTCTTCGCCTTCGCCGCAGGCTTCTTGGCCTTCGCTGCAGGCTTCTTCTTCGGGGCTGCCTCCTCATCACCGTCGGAGAACGAGTAGTAGAGGATGTCGCTCCAGTAGCCCGGGCGCGCCTCCTCCGCCCAGTTCGCGCGCAGCTCGCCGAGCCAGTCGTCTTCCTGCCCGGCGATCGCGCGATCGACCTTGTCGGCGAGCGGCGCGAGCTCGGCGTGGAGCGCGGCGACCAGCGCGGGCAACTCACCATCGAGCAGGTCGAGGATCTCGCCGGCCTCGAGAAGGATAAACTTGCTCGGCGGCGTGCTCGCGAGGAACTCCCTGAGCTGCGCGAGCTCGTCGTCGAACTCCGCGCGCTCCGGGAGCTCACCCTCTCCGAGCTTGTCGAACAACGCCAGCGTGCGTTCGAAGGCGCCCTCGCGATCCGCGAGGATGCCGATGTCGTGCTCCCAGATCGCCGAGCGCACGATCCGCGGGTTCGTGCCCACCATCAGCTTGTGCGCGAGCGGGATGGCCCAGTTGTATTCGCTCAATCCGCGTGCGTGGAAGCCCTTGCCTCCAGGGACCTCGTCACACGTGTAGATGTGAGAGCGATTTGCCATGCATCGACCGTACTCGAAGTTGCGCCGATTGTGCTGTTCCAGACGATACTGCGAACCATGAAGTGGGCGTTGTTGATTGGCGTTGTCGTCCTCACTGCATGTCATCCCCATCCGCCGCCGCCGCCGGTTCGTAAGACCACGCTCGGGTTGGCGATCGAGTACCTCGAGCTCGGCAACGGCCTGAGGGTCGTTGTCGTCGAGGATCCACGCGCGACGCAGATCCAGGTGACGATGCGCTACCGCGTCGGCGCGGTCGACGATCCCCCAGAGCAGGAGGGGATGGCTCACCTCGTGGAGCACCTGATGTTCCAGCAGGTGCTCGGCGGGCAATCGCTGTTCGATCAACTCGAGAACACGACGTCGTCGTTCAACGGCATCACCACGCTCGACGCGACGACCTACCTATCTCGCGCGACCCGCGAGCATCTCGACAAGCTGCTGTCGATCGAGGCCGTGCGCGTCGGCTTCCGCTGCACGACGATCACCGACGCGACGTTCGAGCGCGAGCGCGAGGTCGTGATCAACGAGCTCCGCCAGCGCGATCAGAAGAGCGCCGTCTACATCGCGGTCCAGCGTGCGATCTATCCCGTCGGTCATCCGTACGCGCGGCTCTCCGCAGGCACCGAGACCACGCTGCATTCGATCACGCGGGAGCGAGCGTGCGCCTTCGCCGATGCGCACTACAGCACGCGCAACAGCGTGCTCGTGGTCTCGGGTGACATCACCAAGGAGCTGGTGATCACCTCGCTGCAGAAGTTCCTCGCGAAGTTGCCCTCGCGCGCGGCCGCGCCCGCCATCGAGGTCACGGCACCGCCGGCGCGCCGCGTCGAGCTCCCCGGGCCGGTCGACAGCGAGCTCGTCGTGATCGGATGGCCGCTACCCGCGGATCCGAAGGAGCGAGCGCAGGTCACCGCCGTGCTCGGCTCGCTCATCGGGTTGATCGACGATCGCGTGAAGGGGCGCGTCAAGGTGGTGAGGCTCGGCGATCAAGCGGCCCCACTCGCCGGCGTCGCGATCGAGGTCGCCGAGGGCGAGACCGCGACCGAGGCGCTCGCCGCGGCGACGGCGGCGATGGCGAGCGCAGCGACCGCACTCGAGGCGCTCGATCGCGTCAACCTCGGCGGCGTCGCCTACGATCGGATCCGCCAGACTGCCGTGCACCGCATCTTCGCGGAGCTCGAGGACGGGAGCGATCGCGACATCCTGTTAGCCACCGCCGTGCTCGCCGGACGCGATCCTCGCGTCGCGGTTGCAGCCGCGCTCGAAGGGATGCGCGATCTGACCCCAGCGGCTATGGTGGAGATCGCCGGTTCGGTGCTGCAGATGGATCGCGCCTCGGTGCTGGTCCTCAAACCCGAGGCCACTGCGCCCCACGCGAAGACCGAGCTCGCGTCCCCGATCCACGATCAAGGGCAGCGTCGAGATCCGCCGGACCCCGCGCTCGCCCAGCAACCGATCACCAAGGAGCTCCCTGCACGCGGCTTCGCGACGATGCGAACGAGGAAGCTCCCGAACGGGATGACGATCGTGCTGCTGCCGAACGCGAGCGTTCCCACCGTCGATATCCGCATGGTGTTTCGCGCCGGCTCCAGCGACGACCCGAAGGACGCGTCGGGCGCGGCCAAGGTCGCCGGTTACGGGTTGACGTGGAACCTTCACCACCTCAACGACGTCCTGCTGTTCGCCGGTGCGGGAGGAACACAGGGCGTCGACGTCGGCACCGACCACGTCGCATTCACCGTGCGCGGCATGGAGATGCATCTCGATGCCTTGCTCGCCGGCATCCGGCGGTGGGTCGCCGAGGGACAGTATGGCTCCGACACCGAAGCCGTCGCGCTCGCCCTGCGCAGCACGATCAAGGAAGGCCAGCACGAAGGCGCGTTGTTCGATGCGTGGGCCGCCGCGCTGTTCGGCAAGGATCACCCGTACGCGAAGTTCGGCTCGGCTCGCCAGCTCAGCCCAGGTCTGTCGGGCGTCGACGGCAAGCAGTTCCACGACCAGCACATGACCCCCGACAACGCGACGCTGGTGATCTCCGGCGGGTTCGATCCGGTGCTCGCCGATCGCTGGATCGACTACTTGTTCAAGAGCTGGGCCGGCACCGCGGCGCCGCGCAGTGAACGGGTCGCCGAGTTTCGCCGTGTCTCGCTCGCGCACGACGAGCCTGCCGAGCAGACGTTGGTCCGGCTGGCGTTCCCGGCCACCGCGAAGGGGCGCGCGAACCAGCTCGTGCTCGCCGAGATCCTCGCGATCGTGGTCGCGGAGGTCCGGCACCAGCTCGGGGCGAGCTACGGCGTCGCCGCCACCCTCGACGATGCTCGACTCGGGCCCCGGTATTTCGTCGGTGGCTACATCGAGACCCACCGGCTCACCGAGGCGATGCAGCTGATCCGCCAGCGGCTCGACCTGCTGCACGACGATCCCGAGGAAGCCGCGCGCATGTTCGTGACGGCACGCCAGCGCGTGCTGACGCGACTGACCTCGCTGTCGGGTCGCCCGTCGGAGCTCTCCGATCAGATCGTCGGGGATGTCGTCCACGACCGTGCACCGCTCTCCGCGCTCGCCACCGCACTCGCGGTGCAGAAGCTGACGCTGCCCGCGGTGGATCTCTACGAGCTTGATCTCGATCGCGCCGCCGTGCTGATGCAGGGCCCGCGCGCCGCCCTCGATCCCGCGTTCCTCGAGCTCGGGCGCATCGCGACCTACGTCACCGCGCCCGCCACCATCCCAGCTCCTGCGGCGACACCGACGCGCCCGATGCTCACCACCCATGTTCCCAACAACCTCGAGTTCCCGCTGACCTATCAAGGTGAGCCGAACCCGTACGGCATCCTGCTCGGTGCGAGCTACGGCCCGGGTGGCGCGCTCGATGGTGAGCTCACTGGATATCAGCTCACGGCGCGCTTCCTCTACAAGTTCGATCGGCGCACCAGCTTCGGCGCCGGGCTCTCGCTCGGTAGCTTCGAGGGCACCGCCGTGCTGGTCGAGCGGATGCCGGCGCAGCCGATCACCGTCATCCCGGTGGCCATCACCGTCGGCCTGCAAGCGATGTTCTGGGATCGCGGATGGCTCGGTGCTTATGTCGGGATGCACGCGGATCGCGTGACTGCGGAGGGAGTCGCGACCTGGAGAAAGACTGGGGGCTTCGAGTTGATCGGCGGTGTCGACCTGTTCGACGTCCGGGGCAACCGCCTCGCCGTCTACGGCCGGATCGACTCCGCGCCGCTCGGCGACATCTCGTTCACCTCGTTCACCGCCGGCCTCGCGTATCGGCGCACCAGGTTCTGAGCCGCGTCGGTTCTTGCCGACGGACGGATCCACGGTGCGACGCTACGCGATACCGTCGCGGCATGTGGCGTGCGCTCGAGCTGGATGGCGAGGTGTTGCTGTTCGACCGCGACACCGGCACCAACGTTCTGGTCGACAACGCCAAGACGCGCGGGCTCAAGCGTGCGGCACCGCGGATGCTGCAGGTCGCGATCACCAACGCGTGCGACAAGGACTGCTCGTTCTGCTATCGCCCGATGGAGGCGAAGAATCGGTGGACGTTCGACGACGTCGTCGAGCTGGCGCGCGTCTGTGATGCGTGGGGCGTGCTCGAGATCGCGTTCGGTGGTGGCGAGCCGACGCTGTTCCCTCATTTTCCCCAGCTGCTTCGCGAGATCTGGACGACCACCGGCATGTGCCCGTCGTTCACCACCCACGGCAAGCGGCTGACGCCCGAGTTTCTCCGCGCGATCCGCGGCTCCTACGGCCAGCTCCAAGTCTCGGTCTACGACGAGGACGACACCAACGCGATCGTCGAGCTACTGCTGGCGGAGAACGCGAGGTTCGGGCTCAACTATCTCGTCACGCCGAAGCGCGTGCGGTCGATCGAGGCCGACGTGATGTCGTGGGTCGCGCGCGGCGTCAAGGACATGTTGTTCCTGTCGTACAAGGGCGACGATCCGGCGCTGCATCTCTCCGACAAGGAGACGCGGATGTTCGACGCGAGCCTCGCGAAGCTGCACGAGCGTCTGCCGCGCACGGCGTTGAAGGTCGATGTCTGCTGGGCGAGCCGGCTCGTGCAAGCACCGCAGTTGCTCAACACGCCGGACTGTGGTGCCAACATCGACTTCCTGAGCCTGACCAGCGACAAGCGCGTGCTCGCGTGCTCGTTCGCAAACCAGGGCATCGGCTTCACCTCACCGTCGGAGTTGCCGGAGATCTGGCGCTCGCTGCAGGACAAGCAGCTCGCGGCACCGTCGCCTGGTTGCGCGCGGTTGCCGGGGTTCGGGTTTCGCAAGTCCCTCCCCATCGCGAGCCACGGATGACCGTCAAGGTCTGGAATTCGTACTCCTGCAACAACAGCAGCAGCTATCGGATCGTCGCGCGCTTCGCGGGTCCGCAGACTGCCGAGGCCGTCGCCACCGAGCTGCGCGAGTTCTTTCCGATCCACGCCGCCGAAGTGGATCAGCGGGGCGACTACAGCGAGGAACCGTCGGAGGCGCAGCTCGCCCTGGGGGCGAAGCACGGCTTCACCTGGGGCGTGTCACTGGACTGGGGCGTTGGGGGCCTGGTCGGGGACGAGCCAGCCGTGGTCGTGCGCGACGAGGTCCTGATCGTCCAGCACACGTACTGCGGCGGGCTCGGCGAGCTGACGGGCTTGCTCAGGACCTTCGGGGCGTCCGACGCCGACGAGCAGGACAAGCGGGCGATCCACGTCTCGCTGCTGTTTCGCGCTGCGCCTGGAGCCGATCGCGCGCTCGACGTCGAGCTCGACCACCTGGTGGTGCAGTTCGCCAGTCAGGATGCGAACAAGGACTCCGAGATCAAGGCGCCGTGGGCAGCGCACGACGCGTCCGGCAAGACGGCGTACTTTCGAGACACCGGCACCGTCGGCATCTACCTGCCCGTCGATCCGCGCGATCTCGCGGCGCTCGACAAGTGGCTGCTCGAGCACCAGCTCGACAAGCCGTCGGTGCGGATCGAGGAGCGCGGTGACCTCGCGGCGTTCGAGGCGATCTCGAAGGCGACGTGTACCGCGTGCAGCGGCCGCCTCGACTACCTCGACCCCCGGATCCACGACATCGAGACGCCACAGCTCGTCTGCAAGCCATGCGGTGGGCTCTACGAGGTCTCGACCTTCCTCGCGTCATGACCGTCCAGATCTGGCAGTCGTACTCCTGCAACAACAGCAGCAGCTATCGGCTCGTCGCACGCTTCGCGACGGCAGCCGATGCGCGAGCCGCGTCCGCCGAGCTCGACACGCTCCTCGCCGCGCATGCTCGGGAGATCGACGCGCGCGACGGCTATCGCCGAGAGCCGTCCGCGGTGCAGCGCGACCTCGCCGCGAAGTACGGCTTCACCTGGAGCGAGGTGATCTCGTGGGGCGACGAATGTCGCTCGTGCGACGGTGGACTCGACTATCTCGATCCGCGCTTGCACGACATCGAGGCACCGCAGCTGGTGTGCCGACCGTGCAGCGGGTTCTACGACGTCGCGGCGCTCGTATGATCCGCATCTGGAATTCGTACTCGTGCAACAACAGCTCGTCGTATCGGCTGGTCGCGCGCTTCGCTGACCCGGCGAAGGCGACCGCGATCGCCGCCGAGCTCGCCGAGCTGCTGAGCGGCCTCGACGATGGCGACCGCCACTCCAGCCTCCAGGCGATGGCACGCTTGTACGGCTCCGACTGGGCCGACGGTGGGTGGGGCAGTGAGGAGGATGGCCCGCACGTGGTCGTCGACGACGCCCTGCTGGTCGTCCATCACGACTACTGCCTCGGCCTCGGGCCTGGCATTCCCGCGTACCTCACCGAGCAAGGTGCGACGGTCGAGCAGGAAGCCTGCGCCGACCTCCACGCCTCGCTGTGGTTCCGCCCGTCGAGCGACCCGCGCGTCGTCGAAGAGCTAGACGCGCTGATCGCGCAGGAGATCGACGCCGAGGGTTCGGTCGAGACGTTTCGAGCGCCGTGGGTCCACCAGCACACGCGCGGCACGCTCGCGTGGTTTCGCGATCCGGGCAGCATCGGACTGTGGTTTCCGATCGACGCGCGCGACCTCGTGCACCTGCGCGCGTGGCTCGCCGACCGCGGGATCGAGCCGATCCTGCAGCTCGAACACCCCGAGGATCGATCGCTGTTCACCACGCTCGCTCGGGCACGCTGCACGGCGTGCGATGGGCCCCTCGAGTATCTCGATCCTCGCCTCCACGACATCGAGGCACCGCAGCTGGTTTGCAAACCGTGCGGCGGGCTCTACGATCTGGCCGCGTTCCGATGATCAAGCTCTGGCACTCGTACTCGTGCAACAACAGCGCGGCGTATCGGCTGGTCGCACGGTTTCCCGACGCCGCCATCGCAGCCGAGGTCGCCGCCGAGCTCGACGAGTTCTTCGTGGCGCAGGAGACCGTCGGGAACCACGGCAGGAACGCCGGGCCACTCGCGACCCTCGCGCAGACCTATGGCGAACCGGACTGGATCGACAACGGCTCGGGTGAGCCCGGGGTGTTCGCGCAGGACGAAGTGGTCGTCGTCTATCACACGATGTGTCTGGGCATGGGGCCGGGCGTCGCGGCGTACCTCGAGGATCGCGGGGGCATACCCGAGCGAGCCTCCGCGGCCCACCTCCAGCTCTCGGTGGTGGTCCGCGTGGAGGCGATCGAGGCCTCGCGCGCCGACGAGATCGCGGAGGTGTTCGCGAGGATCGTCGCTCGGACGGTGAAGCAGACGCCGTGGGGGCGGTTCGCTCCCGACCAGCTCGTGTGGTTTCGAGACCCGAAGACGATCGGCGTCACGCTGCCGATCCGAGGCGACGAGGTGGTCGCGTTCAAGGCGTGGCTCGCGATCGAGGACGCCGTGTACCGGATCGATCATCACGACGATCGCGATCTATTCGCCGCCCTCGCCGCCGCCCGCTGCACCTCGTGCAACCGCAAGCTCGGCTATCTCGATCCGCGCTTGCACGACATCGAGACCCCGCAGCTGGTGTGCGGGTGCGGCGGGCTCTACGAGCTGTCGACGTTCTACCCGCCATGACGATCCGGATCTGGAACGCGTTCGCACCGAACAACAGCAGCAGCTGTCGCCTGGTCGCGCGATTCGCGGATCCGCGTGCAGCGCGCGAGGCCGCCGTCGAGGTCGCGACGTTCTTGATCGGGCACATCCGCGAGAACCGCGGGCAGTGGAACGAGGGTCCCGTGCTCACCGACTTCGCGGCGAAGTACGGCTTGCCGGCAACCGAGATCCTCGACTGGAGCTCGCACCTCCACGTCGACAGCGAGCCCGAGATCGCCACCGAGCACGGAGTGCTGGTCGTCTACCACTATTACTGCCAGGGCTTCGAGCACCTCGTCCCGATGCTGCAGTCGAAGGGCGCGACGGTCGACGCCGAGGACTACGGCATGCCGACGATCTCGGTGCTCGCGCGCTCGCGACCCGGCGCCCACGCGGAGCTCGACCACGCGCTCGCCTCCGTGTTCGAGCACCTCGACAACCTCCCCGTGCAGACCACCATGCAGCTCCCGACGTTCAAGGCGCCGTGGTCGGGGGACGAGGAGCGGTTCCAGAAGGGCGCGTACTTTCGCGACGCCGGGACGCTCGGGCTGTTCGTCTCGTGCGAGCCGCACACGCTGCCGAGACTCGAGCAATGGCTCGCGGATCGCGGGATCGAGCGACCGTCGCTGCGCTGGTGCGAGTGGGGGGACGAGGCGCTATTTCGTGCGATCGCGAAGGCGCGCTGCACCGCCTGTCATGGAGCCGTCGAGTATCTCGATCCGCGGATCCACGATATCGAGACGCCGCAGTTCGTCTGCCGTGCGTGCGGTGGGCTGTACGACCGCACCGCGCTAGTGCCGTAGCGACGTCGCGCGCTTGTGGTGCGCGAGCAATGCCGTGCGGTTCGCCGCCGGGAGCTTCGCCACCGCGAGCTTGATCGCTTCCCTCGACATCAACAGCGCGTGCTTGATCAGGAACGACTCGACGCGAGTTGGCTCCGCACGCGACAGCTCGCGCAACACCGAGCCCACCGCGGTTTGATCGTGCCGCTCGATCGACCACACCACGGTCGCGCAGATCGAGAGGACGTGATCGGTGACCACCGCGTCGCCTTGCGGTGCGAGCTTGACGAACGCGAGGCACGCCGCGCGTCGCTGCCACATCGTTTCGGACGCGCGCCACTGCTCGAGGGCACGCATCACCTCGCGCCTGCCCTGCGGCCGCTCGAGCAGGGTCACCAGCACCTTCATCACGAACCAGTCGACGACGTTCCACTCGGCGAGGTGTCCCGCCGCGAACAGGCGTGCGAATTCCTGCAGGTCGGTCGCGCGCAGCTGCGAGCCGAGCAGATCCTGGAGCACGAGGATGCCCGCGAGCTTCTCCTCCACCATCGCCTGCTCGATCAGAGCGATCGCGACGCGCTTGCCCACGCTCGCGGGATGGAGGTCGAGTCCGTGGTCCGTCCACCACGCCTTGACGAGCACGCGGACCCTCGCCATCGGAACGCCGTGAAATGTGCCGACGCCCTTGAGGTAGCGGCTCCAGAACGCGCGGGCTTGCTCGGTCGGCTCGCGGCTCAGCCGGACCCGCAGGTCAGCAACTGGATCGATCGAGACGGTCCGAGCCATCATTCGAGCGTGCCTGGCTTGGCAGGAGACGGCGGCGAAAACTTGGGCCGGCAGGTCGGTGCATGTAGGATAAAGTGCTCCTGATAGCCACAGGCGCCCTATGTCAAAAAACCGAAAGTTCCAAGGCACCTCGGGCACAAGCTCGGACCGTCGCCGCGAAGTTCTGGGGATCGTCGGCCTCGGGGCCGCGATGTTCCTGCTCGTCGCGATGATTTCGCTTCAGGCCGGCAAGCTGATCATGGGCCCGTTCGGCAAGTCGTCGGCGGGGCTGTTCTACGGACTCGCAGGCGTCTGCGGCTACGCGCTGATCGCGCTCGCGCTGGTCGCCGCGCTGCGGACCCTGCTCGAGAAGGACCCGGTGATGCCCGGCGTGGTCGCGCTCGGCACCCTGATCGGCGTGCTCTCGCTGTCCACGCTCGCGCATCTCGCGTTCGGCGAGTATCGCGTCTCGGGTCACGGCCCGGGTGGCGCGGTCGGCGAGCACACCGCCGAGATCCTGCGCGCGGTGATCAGCACCGCCGGCACCGCCCTGCTCGCCTTCGTCGGCCTGATCGTCGCGGTGGTCGTCGCCACGCCACTGCGCATGCGCGACGTGCTCGGGTATGTCGGGCGCGCCGGGCTCACGGTCGGCCGCACGATGATGGCCGGCGTGTTCGCTTTCGGTCGGTTCTGGCGCGACGTGTTCCGCGCGATCTTGCCCGCGCGCGGTGAGTTCGACGACGAAGAGGAAGAGGTCGAAGACGACGACGTGCTCGAGATGCTCCCCGAAGAGGATGCCGCGAGCGCGCCGATCATCATCGAGAAGCCGGTGAAGAAGAAGAAGACGCCGCAGGGCACCGAGATCGATCTCGTGCCGCCCGGACCGGTGCTCGAAGCGAACAAGAAGAAGAAGGCTGCCGAGATCGTCGAAGACGACGAAGAAGCGGTGGTCGTCAAAGCGGAGAAGCCGCGCCGCGCTCGCATGGCGGCAGGCACGCAGGCACCGGATCTGGACGACGACGAGCCTGCGAAGCCCATCGAGACCAAGCCCGTTCCGACCGCACCCAGCGATGGGCCGCTGATCGTCGAGTCGAAGTTCAAGGGCGTCGACAAGGCCGCGATGGCGGCGAAGGAGAAGGCCGTCGAGGCGGAGCGCCAGACGTTCATCAAGCTCGGCGATGGCGACTACAAGCTGCCGTCGATCCAGCTGCTCAACTACGACGCCAACGCGCAGAACACGATCGATCGCAGCGCGATGCTCGAGCTGTCCGCGAAGCTGACGCAGACGCTCGAGAACTACGGTGTCAAAGGCGACGTGGTCGCGATCCGTCCCGGCCCGGTCGTCACCATGTACGAGTTCGCGCCGGCCCCCGGCGTGCGCGTCAGCAAGATCGTCAACCTGTCCGACGATCTCGCGCTCGCCCTCGAGGCACTCCGCGTGCGCATCGTCGCGCCGATTCCGGGCAAGGCCGCCGTCGGCATCGAGGTCCCGAATCGCCAGCGCGAGAAGGTGTTCCTCAAGGAGATCCTCGCCGACGACTCCTTCATGAAGGGTCGCGCGAAGCTGCCGATCGCCCTCGGCAAGGACATCGAAGGCGGACCCGCGGTGTGCGACCTCGCGAAGATGCCGCACTTGCTGGTCGCCGGTACCACCGGCTCCGGCAAGTCGGTCGCGGTCAACGCGTTCATCACCTCGCTGATCTATCACTGCAGTCCCGAAGACGTCCGCATGATCATGGTCGACCCCAAGATGCTCGAGCTCTCGATCTACGAGGGCATCCCGCACTTGCTGTTGCCGGTCGTCACCGATCCCAAGAAGGCGAACCTCGCGCTGCGCTGGGCCGTCGAGGAGATGGAGCGTCGCTACGACCTGCTCGCGCATGCAGGCGTGCGCGATATCTCGACGTACAACGACAAGGTCGGCAAGCAGCTCGCGAAGTTCGAGGCCGACAAGCTGCAGGCCGCTGCGGCTGCCGCGGCCGCAGCCCTCGAGGACGACGTCAGCAAGGCGATGGCCGCCGACTCGCCCGAGGAAGCCGACGCGCGCGAGAAGATCGTCACCGCGCCGCCGCATCGCCTGCCTTACATCGTCGTCGTGATCGACGAGTTCGCCGACCTGATGATGCAGGCGCCGAAGGACGTCGAGACTTCGGTCGCGCGGATCGCCCAGAAGGCACGCGCCGCCGGCATCCACCTGATCCTCGCGACGCAGCGTCCGTCGGTCGATGTCATCACCGGTCTGATCAAGGCGAACTTTCCTTCGAGGATCGCGTTCTCGGTCGCGTCGAAGATCGACTCGCGCACCATCCTCGATCAATCCGGTGCAGAGGCCCTGCTCGGCGCCGGCGACATGCTGTTCTCCGATCGCGGTGCCGCTCCGCAGCGCCTCCACGGCTGCTACGTCGACGAGGACGAGATCCACAAGGTGGTCGCGTTCCTCAAGACGCAGGGTCGCCCGGTCTACAACCTCGACATCCTCAAGCCGCGCGAAGAGGAGTCCGAGGGTGGCGATGCGATGTCGATGCCGGGCGGCAAGTCCGACGACGATATGTACGACAAGGCCGTGTACATCGTGACCACGACGCGCAACGCGTCGATCTCGTGGGTCCAGCGCCAGCTGCGCATCGGCTACAACCGCGCCGCGCGGATCGTCGAGGAGATGGAGAAGCAGGGCGTGGTGTCGCCGCCGGATCACACCAACAAGCGCGAAGTGCTCATCGGTGGGATCGAGATCGGCTAGCGGTACGGCTCGGTCGAAGCGCCGGCGTCGATCTCCTCCGTCATGTACTGCGGACCGATCGGGATGTGCTCTGGATCCTGGCAATACCAATCAACGAAGCCGCAGCGCTTGCAGATGTAGCACTCGAACACGCCAAGCCCGTCGAGCGGCGTGGGCGAAGCGATGTACTCGTTGCTGTCGAAGAAGCCGTTGACCACCGCGGTCTTGACCGGATACGTCGCGGCCATCGGCGCGTAGAACGCGACGGGTTCCCCGATCCCCTCGTGCGCGGGCTTGACCGACATCTCGCGCGGGATCGCGCGGATCAGCTTCGGGTGATGGCAGCGAACACACGGCGCGATTCGCCGCCGCGCCGGCGCCATCTCGCGCACGCCGGTCAGGTGTTGGCAGGACGCGCAGACCTCGGTCTTCGCCTCGTTGTTGCACAGCATGCACTTGGGCATGACGACGACGTTAGCCTGGGAAACCGCCCATCCATCACCTACGATGACGGGATGCGCGGGCTCGTCACTTCGACCCTCTTTGTCGTCGGCTGCAGCGTCCCACAAGGCCCGGCCGCGCGAGACATCAGCGTGACGTTCGAAGCCACACCGGCCGCGGCGACCCGCGAGCCCGTCGCGGAGTTCGTGTTTTCGGCAGAGGGCGAGCTCGCGTTCACGTGCGCGCTCGACGGCGCCACCCAGATGGAGTGCAGCTCGCCTCAGTCGTTCTCGGTGTTCGATGGCGAGCACACCTTCTCGGTGCGTGCCCTCGACCTCACGCGCGCAGCCGGCGAGCCCGCCACGCACGCCTGGGTCGTCGATACGGTGCCGCCCGATCTCACGATCACCGGGCCGGTCTTCACGTCGGACCCGACCCCCGAGTTCACGATCTCGTCGACGACGGTGCCGGTCGCGCTGCGCTGCCGGATCGACGGCGGACAATTCGAGACCATCGCCTCACCGTTCAGCCCGGAGCTCTCCCAGGGCCCACACACGCTCGACTTCGAGGCCGAGGATGCCGCGACCAACGTCATCTCCGCGACACGCACGCTCGTGATAGACAGCGCAGCTCCGACGGTGACGATCGTCGCGCCGCTGATCCCGGCACGGGTCAGCAACAAGCAGCCCGCCGTGTCGTTCACGGTGAACGACGCCACCAATCTCGTCGTGGAGTGCGCGGTCGATGCCGGCGCCTTCGCCGCGTGCACCAGCGGCTTCGCGGCGAGCACTCCACTCCCCGACGGCTCGCACACGTATCACGTGCGCGCGACCGACCAGGCGCTCAACACCGCCACCACCGACGTGCAGTTCATCGTCGACACGACCGCTCCAGGCCTGACGATCACCGTGACGCCGACGACGCCGGGCACCGACACCACGCCGACGTTCGAGTTCACGGTCGCGGATCAACAAGCGGTTGGCTGCGCGCTCAGCACCGGCGAGCTCGTGACCCCGTGTACGTCGCCGGTGACGTTCGGCCCACTCACCACCGGCGTGCGCACGTTCAGCGTGATCGCCTCGGATGAGGCGGTGCCAGCGAATTCGGTGACGCGATCGTTCGACTTCGAGATCACACCCTGATCGTCTCGCGCTCGCGCTTCACCGCCGGATCCTCGAGAGGGTCGTAGCGCGACAGATACGATCTTCCTTTCAGCACCGAGGCCACACTCCACGCGAGGTTGCTCTCCGAGGAGCCTTCGTCGGGTGGGAGCCGGACGTAGAGCAACGCGATCAGCCGATCGGCGTTCAGCGAGACCTTGTCGAGGACGGCGCCCCAGAACACCGCTGCAATGATTGCCCAATCCTCGACGGAGCGTGCCGGATCCTCGAGGATCGTCATCAAGTAGTCGCGCAACACCTCCCACCCCACGCGAGGGATCAGCGCTTCGATCTCCTCGGTCTTGTCGCGGTGCTCCAGCCCGCTCAGGATCTCTTCCACCATCGAGGCGACCTTCGCGGACATGCTCAGTCCGCCGGCGCGGGGATGAGGAACGGGGCGTCGGCCTTGAACACCTTCACCTCTTTCCCGAACTTGACCTCGAGCTTGCCGTTCGCGCGCTTGACGATCTTGCCGCGACCCCACTCGGGCTTGTTCGCGTGCGTGACGTGCGTCGTCGCATCGTCGAGCACGACGGCGTGAGCAGGGCAGATCAGCTCGTCGCACAACGGTGTCAGCGCGGCGCGGACGGGAAAGGGGATCGGCATGGTCGTGATCTCGAGCCGCTTCAGCTTGCGGTCGCCGAGCGCCTCGGCGAGCGTCGCTGCCCACGCGAGCGGCATCGGCTGGGTCTGATCCGTGTACGGTTTGTCGATCACCAGCTGATCGATCACAGCGAGCCACTTCGAGCGAGCGAGCTCGGCGAGCGGCTCGCGATCGAACCTCCAGTCGCGCAGGACGAGCCTGCGGACCGCCGGCAAGTGTTCCGGTAGCAAGAACGCCACGGCCGAGCTCGGCGCGACGTTGCTCGGCTGTCCGGCGATCGTGATCGACGCGAGCGCCGCATGGGTCAGGGACGGATCGGGAAGGCGTCCGAGCAGGGTGAGGTCGACGAGCTTCGGCAGCGCCGTGAGGATCGGCTGGATCGTCGCCGCCGCGGTCCCGTTGCCACCAATCTCGAGGAGGCGCAACGAGCGCGGCAACAGCTCCGCGAGGTGCGCGATCGTCGCGGCGTCGTCGACGGATCCCGGGAGCTCGAGGCGCAGCTCCGAGAGCACGCGCAGGCTCGCGTGGCGCCACAACCCGGAGATCTCCTGGATGCCGGCTGCCGTGCGACGACCGATCTCGACGCGGCGGATGAACCCGAGCCCCCACAGCGAGAAATCGACGTTGTCGGGCAGCTTCGGGGTGAGCAGCGTGATCAGTTGATCGCGGCGCGCTCCGAGGTTCTTCGTCGTCGTGTCCTCGACTGGCTGGGCCCGCGTCCGCCCTCTCGGGTTCGCGACCTCGGGAGGTGCGTACGTCGCGTTGCGGAGGCCTAGCTGGATCGAGATCAGCTCGCCGCGTGGATCGTTCCTCGCCTGGTAGAGATCGCCGATGATCGCGACCAGCTCGGCGTTCTCCGGATCATCCGCGAGTTGCTCGAGCAGGGGCGTCAGGTTCGGATCCTCGGCAGCCGCCTCGACCGGGGGAGCCATCCGCGCCGTCGCCGCGGCCACCCGCGCTTTGCGCTCCGCTTCGAGCGCGATCGAGAGCCGCTCGTCGAGCTCCTTGCGATTCTCGATCAGCGCCGGGTCGTGCGGGCGTTTGAGTGCGGTCGCGACCACGGCGGGATGATGATCGACGGCGCATTGCAGATGATGGAAGCGCTGGATCGCCTCGCGATGCTCGCTGCGCTGCCGCGAGTAGTTGCCGTCGCCGCGATAGCGCTCGTCGTACATCGGGCGGCCGTGCGTCGAGTCTTGATAGAGCTCGGCCACGCGCGTCGCGCCTTTGCTGATCGTCTCGTTGCAGGTGGCGCACTTCGCTCGCCCTGACTTCGCCGCCTCGATCGAATGCGACACTTAGTCCTCCGTCGGGACCGGCGCCAGCTTCACCGGCTTCTTGCCGCGCAACCGGAACAGGCACTCGCGCGCACGCGTCAGCGACAGGCTCGCCGCGTCGTCGCCCTGCACGACCGGCATCGGCCGTTTCTCCAGCACCTCGATCGCGACGTCCATGCTGTCGATACAACCCGCCGTGCGACACGCACACGCGCGACCATGCAGCTCGCCGGCGACGACGCGCCAGCTCTCCGCGTCGAACCGCAGCGGTGCGTCGAGTGGCGGTGGCTTGCCGGCATCCGGATCGGGATCGAAGTTCCACGGCGGATCGTCGAGTCGCGGCGGGCACCATTGGCCCTGCTGCTCGCAGGTCTCGAGTGTGGCGATGAACCGGCGGCGCACCGCGAGATCCGTGAGCGCCACGCGCAGCCGATCCGCACCCGCTTGCGTCGAGCCCGCGGCGACCAGCGCCTCGAGATCTCGGACCTGACGCTCGCCCGTGGCCTCCGCACCGCGCTCCGCGATCAGCGCGCGCGACAGCTCTGGTTTGCCGTAGGTCGGAACGAAGCGATCTTCATCCGCGAGCTTCGCGCTCCCGCCGATCGGTTGATCTGGCACGTGTGCGGTGGTGCCACCGCCGCAACTTGCCAGGAATGCACCCAGGACCCACGCCGGTCTCACCCCGACAGGGTAACCGGGCCAGCCCCGTGCTACCACCAATCGAGTCGAGGACTTCCACGCATGAATCCCACCACCACGCGGCGCGTCTATCCCACGCGGTGCTTGTTTGGCACCCTCACTTGGAGCCCGAAATGACCCCTCCTGAAATCCTGCTTCGTCTGTTCCTCGGCATCTTGCCGAGCCCCACAAACGCGCCGACCAAGCCCGCGATCGTCCCCTCGATCCCGCTCGTCGCGGCTCCCGGAGCCACCACGCCGGATGCCAACGGTGTCGTCGACAAGATCCAGGGCTTCTACGGAGGCGTCAAGCAGGTCACGGCGTCGTTCCGCCAGGCGGTCACCAACGACACGTTCGGCAGCACCAAGACCAGCGATGGCACGGTCTGGATCATGAAGCCGGGCAAGATGCGCTGGGACTACCTCGAGAAGAAGGCGCAGAAGACGCAGGTCAAGAAGAGCTTCATCTCGAACGGCGCGAACCTGTACCTCGTCGAGCACGACAACATGCAGGTGGTGAAGAAGAACTTGCAGCAGGATCTGATGCCCGTCGCGGTGTCGTTCCTCTACGGCAAGGGCGATCTCAAGACCGAGTTCAACGCCGCACTCGACACCTCGAGCAAGTACGGTGCGAAGGACGAGATCGTCCTCAAGCTCACGCCCAAGAAGCCCTCGGCGCAGTACAAGAACCTCATCCTGGTGGTCAACCCCACGGACTTCCGCGTCACCCAGTCGGTGATCATCGACTCGTCGAACAACATCAACCATTTCCGGTTTTACTCGCCGAACTTCGAGAAGCCGATCGAAGCGAAGTGGTTCGAGTTCGACGAGAAGAGCGTCAAGAACTACCGCGTTGTCGACGCCGACTCGCAGGGCGCCGGAAGCGGGAGCGCCTCGACGGCCCCTTCGCCGAAGCAGCCGGCTCCGAAGAAGTGATCCGGCTCGCGCTGACTGCTGCGCTCGCCGTCGGTTCGCTGGCGCAGGCGGATCCCAGACCGAAGCCGGTCTCGCCCGCGCTGCAAGTGCTCGCCGACGTCGAGGCGAACTACAAGCAGTCGCAGCACCTGAGCGTGGCGTTCGACCAGACGGTGACGAACGCCGTCAGCGGCCAGGCGCTGCCGTCCACCGGGACGTTCCTCGTCCAGAAGCCCGACAAGCTGCGCTTCGACTTCATGCAGCCGAAGAAGGCGAAGCCGAAGCCGAAGGCGACGTACCTGTTCGACGGCAAGGCGATCTGGGCGATCGACCACGGCAACATGCAGTTCGGTCAGAAGGCGGCGGGGCACAGCGAACTGCCATCGCTGGTGAGCTTCTTCCTCGGCGCCGGCACGCTCGCGCGCGACTTCAACGTGTCGCTCAACAACGGCTCGCTCGAGCTGACGCCGAAGACGCCGTCGGCCACCTACGCGAAGATCATCCTCGTCCTGGACGCGAAGAAGCTGGTGACGCAGACGTCGATCATCGATAGCAGCGGTAACACCCAGACGATGAAGTTCACGTCGGTGACGCTCGACAAGCCCGCACCCGCCGGCACGTTCGTGTTCGATCGCAAGCAGTACCCGGTCTACCGCGAGCTCAAGAACTAGCGATCGTATCGGGACCAGGTCCCGAACCCTTGTCGCGCAACACCCGCACGAGCTCGGTGCGAAACGCGTCGGGATGCTCGCGGTGCATGAAGTGCCCGCCCGGCACCTGCACGACCTCGTAGGACTTCGTGAACTTGTGGCGCGCCTTCTCGTAGAGGCGCGGTTCGATCATGTCGTGCGTCCCCGCAAACGCGACGGTGGGCACGGTGACCGGAAGCTTCTGCGACGCGGGTGTCTTGAGGCCGCCGGCGCGGTAGTACGCGCACGCTGCAACCGCGCACGCCGGATCCGCGAACGCTTGCTTGACGTGGGCCTTCTCCGACGCCGGGATGTCCTTCCACGCGGGGGACCAGCGCTGCCACAGCTCGTCGACGTACGCGCAGTCGTTCGCCGTCAGCTTCGCCCCACCAGACTTCGTGCGGAGCGTGAAGAAGTGGCGCAGCGTCCAGATCAACTTGGGCGTCGGCCGGATGCCGTCGGGATGCGGGATCGCCATCGTGATCAGCAGCCGGACCTTGTCGGGCGCCATCGCCGCCGCCGAGTACCCCGCACTCGCGCCCCAGTCGTGACCGACGACCACGGCAGGTTTGCCACCGAGCGCGTCGATCAAGCCGAGCACGTCCTTCGCGAGGGTCTCGGTGTCGTAGGGACCGGCGATCTCCGTCGGTGCGTAGCCGCGCGTGAAGGGTGCTACGGCGCGAAACCCGGCCTCCGCGATCGCCGGCATCACGCCGCTCCACGTGTGCGCGGTATCCGGGAACCCGTGCACCAGCAGCACCAGCGGCCCACTGCCCTGCTCGAGATACGCGAAGCGGAGCCCGTTCGCCTGCACCGTCTTGTGTTCCACGGCGCGACCGTACGCCAGCGAGCCACCCTCGGGGCCATTTGGCTACTGATAGTCTTTTCCTATCGGACGCATCAGTTTGCCTTCGTTGAATAATCACCTGAACCGTCGCACCCTGCCGCGCATGAAGCAGCTCCTGTTCACGCTCCTCCTCGCGATGCCGGCGGTCGCCGGTGCCGAGGGTCCCGCGAAGCCCAACAGCTTCTGGTGGCCGGACTCGCTCGATCTGGCGCCGTTGCGCCAGCACTCGCCGCGGTCGAATCCTCTCGGTGCCGACTTCGACTACGCGAAGGCCTTCGCGACGGTCAACCTGGACGACGTTCGCAAGGACCTCAAGGCCGTGCTCACCTCGTCGCAAGAGTGGTGGCCCGCGGACTACGGCAACTACGGGCCGTTCTTCATCCGCATGGCGTGGCACAGCGCGGGCACCTACCGCGCCGGTGATGGTCGCGGTGGCGCCGGCGGTGGACAGCTACGCTTCGATCCGCAGAACAGCTGGCCGGACAACGCGAACCTCGACAAGGCGCGCCGCCTGCTGTGGCCGGTGAAGCAGAAGTACGGGCAGAAGATCTCGTGGGGCGATCTGATGGTGCTCGCCGGCAACGTCGCCCTCGACTCGATGGGCTTCCAGACGTTCGGGTTCGCCGGTGGGCGCGCCGACGACTGGGAGCCGGACCTCGTCTACTGGGGCAAAGAGAAGACGTGGCTCGCCGACGAGCGCCACACGAAAGGCGAGCTCGAGCAGCCGCTCGCCGCGAAGCAGATGGGCTTGATCTACGTCAACCCCGAGGGTCCTAACGGCAAGCCAGATCCGGTCGCGTCGGCGAAGGACATCCGCGTCGCGTTCGGCCGGATGGGCATGGATGACGAGGAGACCGTCGCGCTGATCGCAGGTGGTCACTCGTTCGGCAAGACGCACGGCGCGGCGCAGGCGAAGAAGTGCGTCGGTGCCCAGCCCGCCGCCGGCAAGCTCGAGGATCAGGGCCTCGGCTGGCAGAACAAGTGCGGCAAGGGCAGCGGTGGTGATGCGGTGACGTCCGGTCTCGAGGGCGCATGGACCTCGAACCCGATCACGTTCACCGACGAGTACGTGACGAATCTGCTCAAGTACAACTACGTCCAGATCAAGAGCCCGGGCGGGGCCACGCAGTGGGTGCCGGAGAAGAACCAGGCGAAGGACACCGTTCCCGACGCGCACGATCCGAAGAAGCGCCACCAGCCGGTGATGCTGACCACCGACCTCGCGCTCAAGTTCGACCCCGCGTACCTCAAGGTGGTCACGAAGTTTCGCGATACGCCGGAGGCGTTCAGGCTCGCGTTCGCGAAGGCGTGGTTCAAGCTCACGCATCGCGACATGGGTCCGCGCGCTCGCTACCTCGGTAGGGAAGTTCCGAAGGATGCGTCGAGCTGGCAGGACCCGCTGCCCCCGGTCGATCACCCGTTGATCGACAACACCGACGCGTCGGCGCTCAAGCAGAAGGTCCTCGCCTCGGGCCTCACGATCCCCGAGCTCACGCGCACGGCATGGGCGTCCGCCGCGACGTTCCGCGGGACCGACATGCGCGGTGGTGCGAACGGTGCGCGGATCCGGCTCGCGCCGCAGAAGGACTGGGCGGTCAACGATCCGGCCGAGCTCAAGAAGGTGCTCGCGAAGCTCGAGCAGCTCCAGGTGGACTTCAACAAGTCGCTCAAGGGCGGCAAGCGCGTGTCGATCGCCGACGTGATCATCCTCGGCGGCAACGCGGCGGTCGAGGCCGCGGCGAAGCGGGCCGGCGTCGCGATCGAGGTGCCGTTCCGAGCGGGCCGTGCCACGGCGACGCAGGAGCAGACCGATGTCGCCTCGTTCGCGCTGCTCGAGCCCAAGGCCGACGGCTTCCGCAACTACTACGCGGCCGGCCTGGCGCGGTCGCCGGCGGAGCTGCTGATCGACAAGGCGGCGTTGCTCGACCTCACCGTGCCCGAGATGACAGCGCTGATCGGTGGCCTGCGCGTCCTCGGTGCGAACGCCGGTGGCAGCAAGCACGGCGTGCTGACCGCGAACGTCGGCGTGCTGTCGAACGACTTCTTCACGCAGCTCCTCGACATGTCGACGAGGTGGACGGCCTCGAAGACGCCGGGTGTCTACGAAGGCGTCGACCGCAAGACCGGCAAGGCGAAGTGGACGGCGACCCCGGTCGATCTGGTGTTCGGCTCGAACAGCGAGCTGCGGGTGATCGCGGAGGTCTACGGCTCGGCCGATGGCAAGCAGCGGTTCGTGCGTGACTTCGTCAAGGCGTGGGCGAAGGTCACCAACAACGACCGGTTCTGAGGCGTCCCGCCGTTACCGACGCGGCTGCTTCTTCGTCGGGATCGAGGGCGGCGGCGGCTTCGGCAGACCTGCCGGCGGCGGCGGTTCCACCTTCGGTGGGGATTTGGCCGCGACGGGTTCCGGCTTCATGGCTGGTTGCGCCGCGGGCCTCGCTTCCGCCTTGGGTGCCGGGGTGGACACGGGCTTCGGCGGCGGTTGCGTCGACGGTTCCTCGGGTACCGGCTCGTCTTCGCTGCCGCGGCTGAAGATCACGACCAGCAGGATCACGAGCACCATCACACCGACGGCGATGCCGGTGATGA
The DNA here is from genome assembly GCA_031385555.1 of Deltaproteobacteria bacterium. Taxonomy (GTDB): domain Bacteria; phylum Myxococcota_A; class Polyangia; order Haliangiales; family Haliangiaceae; genus JABFXX01. The sequence continues at coordinate 21,414 of JANNBP010000032.1, forward strand.
CCAGCCAGCGCCGCTGGGGAGAGAGATCGATGTTCGGATCGAGCTCGGGGTACCCCGTCGCCTGCATCCCGACCGGCGACGTGCTCGCGTGGAGCATCGGGTACGTGTGTGGTTGATGAACCATCGAGCCCGGCGGGAACGAGCCGACCGGCATCGCCGACGGAGGGAATGCTGGGGTGGGCATCGGTTGCGGCGCGTGCATGAAGTCGTGCGACGGGTTCGGGTACAGCACGGTCCGCGCCAGATCCGTCTCCTGCATCACCTCGGTGTGCGGATCGAAGCCGGTGGCCTCGTGCGCGGGATCGTTGTCCTCGAAGCCCGTCGGCTGGTACGGAGCTGGTGGAGGAAGCGCCGCGAATGGCGGGGGCGTCGAGCTCGGCTTCGCCGCCACACCGGGCAATCCGGGCGTCGGCTTCGGTAGCTCGGGCGGCTTGATCGCGTATGGCGCCGTGTTCGTCTTCGCGAACGGGGTCGTCGGAGCTTCGCGATCGTAGACCTCCGGGATCGGCTTCGGCCCGTCGTATCGCATGATCGCCTGCACCGTCTCGTCGGTCTCGGCGAAGGCCTTCTGCAACACGTCGGGCGACGCGCTCACGGTCGGAGCCTCGTCGGTGAACGTGTGCTGGTTGACCGTGGTCGGCGCTTCCGTGTTGAACGACGTGTCACCCTCGTGAAACTTCGCCCGCTGGCGCGTGGTCACGTTATCGAACGGATGCTCCTCGGCGCGTGCGACCACCGGCGGTTGCACGCGCGGCACCGTGTTGACCGTCGGTGGGCGAGGCACCGTGTTCACCGTCGCTGCGCGAGGCATCGGCTCGACACCGGAGTCCAGCATCACCGGCGGCGGACCGAAGTCGGTCGCGTCATCGGGCTCGTCGGGCTCGTTGATCGTGCCGGCACGCGGTTGCGATTGTGGGTGCGGTTGCGCCGCGACGTCCGACGGCTCGTCCGCCTCGACCTCGTCCTCGTCGAGCTCGTCCTCCGGATCCTCCGGAGCCTCGAGAGAGAAGTCGCTCTCGCTGACCGGCGTGGCAGTCGAGGGACTCGAGTGAGCGACGATGAAGTCGGTCACCGTCGAACCCGCGGACTGCGCGTCGCGCCACGCACCGATCTCCTCGGCGAACAGCTCGGTCATGTAGCTCGACAGCGCGATCGAGGATTGGTCGAGCCTGAGCTCGCGTGCGAGCTCTTCGAGATCGCGCTGCAGCAGCTGCGCGGACTGGTAGCGCGTCGCCGGCTCCTTCTCGAGCGCCTTGCGCACGATCCGATCGAGCTCCGGCGGACAGTCGTCGCGCAGCGCCGACAGCGACGGCGGCGGCGTGTTGATGATCGCCTGGATCGTCGCGAGGTCGTTGTCGGTCTTGAACAACCGGCGCATCGCGAGCAGCTCCCACAGCACCACGCCGAGCGAGAACACGTCGCTCCGGCGATCGATCATCATGCCGCGTGCCTGCTCGGGCGACATGTACCCGACCTTGCCCTTGAGCGCGCCGGTTCGCGTGCGCACGCTCGACGATGCGGCCTTCGCCACGCCGAAGTCGGCGAGCTTGATCGCACCGTCGTAGCTCACGAGGATGTTCGATGGCGAGACGTCGCGATGCACGATGTCGCGCGCCGCGCCGTCGGGCCGCTTGCGCTCGTGCGCGTGGTGCAGGGCCGACGCCATCGAGCGCGCGATCAGCACCGCGATTCCGACCGGAACCTGGTGCCCCTCGAGGTGCGAGGCCTTGCGCAGGATCGAGCGCGTGTCCTGGCCGTGCACGTACTCCATCGTGAAGAAGTAGTGCCCGTCGACCTGGCCCATGTCGTAGACGTGCACGACGTTCGGGTGATCGAGACTCGCCGCGAGCTTCGCTTCGTCGAGGAACAGCTGCACGAACTTCGGGTTCTCGGCGTACCTCGGAAGGATCCGTTTGAGGACGACCAGCTTCTCGAAGCCCTCCGGCCCCAGGCTCCGCGCGAGATAGATCTCCGCCATCCCGCCCTTCGCGAGCTTGCGAACGATCGTGTACCCGCCGAGGCGGGCCATCTCGAGCTTGGGGGCTTCGGACACGCGGGGAATCGCGATCATACACGGCGGCCGTCGAGGGCATGGAATTCGCCGGTGGCCCCGCCCGGGGAATTCGTGCGGTAAGGTCCGCGGATGCTTCGTCCGCACCGCGTGTTCACGCCCCGTGGCCCGGTGGTCCTGGTGGTCATGGACGGCGTGGGTCGGGGTGCGGGTGACGAAGCCGATGCCGTTGCCATCGCGTCGACACCCACCCTCGACCGGTTGTGGGTGCCCGGCGTACGCGCCGAGCTCCGCGCCCACGGCAAGGCGGTCGGCCTCCCCTCCGACGACGATATGGGCAACAGCGAGGTCGGCCACAACGCCCTCGGCGCGGGGAAGATCTACGCCCAGGGTGCCGTCCTCGTCGGTCGGGCCCTTGCCTCCGGAGCACTGTTCGAAGGTGCAGTCTGGAAGCAGGTGACCGAGCGCGGTGCGCGCGGCGGTGCCGTTCACTTCCTCGGCCTCCACTCCGACGGCAACGTCCACTCCCATCTCGATCACCTCGAGACGATGCTCGCTGCCGCGGTCCGCGCCGGGTGCAAACGGCTGTTCGTCCACGCCCTCCTCGACGGTCGCGACGTGCCGCCGACCAGCGCGCTGGAATACCTCGACCGCACCGAGCGGTACCTCTCCCAGCTGCGCGAAGGTGGCGTCGACGCCCGGATCGTCTCGGGCGGCGGCCGCATGCAGATCACGATGGATCGATACGAGGCGGACTGGAAGATGGTGGAGCGCGGCTGGCACGCGCACGTCCTCGCGGATGCGCCGGTGTTTCCGTCTGCACGTGCTGCGGTCGAAGCTGCACGCGAAGCGCATCCCGGGATCATCGATCAGGATCTGCCGGCGTTCACGGTCGCCCCGATCGCACCCATCGCCGACGGTGACGCCGTCGTGCTCTATAACTTCCGCGGCGATCGCGCGATCGAGATCTCGCGCGCGTTCGACGACGACACCCTCGACAAGTTCGATCGCGTCCGGCGCCCCGACGTCGTGTTCGCCGGCATGATGGAGTACGATGGCGACCTCCACATCCCGAAACGCTACCTGGTGACCCCGCCCGCGATCGAGCGCCCGATGGGCGAGCTCCTCGCCACCCAGCACGTCAGCCAGCTCGCGATCAGCGAGACCCAGAAGTACGGCCACGTCACGTACTTCTGGAACGGCAACAAGAGCGGCATGTTCGACGAGGGCACCGAGCGCTACATCGAGATCACGTCCGACAACATCCCCTTCGAGCAGCGCCCGTGGATGAAGGCCGCCGAGATCACCGATCGGCTGGTCTCCGAGCTGCGTACCGGCAAGCACCAGTTCGCGCGGGTCAACTACGCGAACGGCGACATGGTCGGTCACACCGGGAACTTCGATGCCACCAAGCTCGCGGTCGAGTGCGTCGATCTCCAGCTCGCCCGTCTGGCGAAGGCGGTCGAGGAGCTTCAGGGAATCCTCGTGGTTACCGCCGATCACGGCAACGCGGACGAGATGTTCCAGCGCGACAAGCAGGGCAAGGTCCAGCGCGACAAGAGGTCGGGCATCCCCATCGCAAAGACCAGCCATACGCTGAACGCCGTGCCATTCTTGATCCACGACCCGACTCGTGGTGATCGTTACGAGATCGACCCCGCCCGGGCGACCACCGCCGGCATCGCCAACGTCACTGCTACCTGCCTCGAGCTGCTAGGCCTCGAACCCCCCGACGACCTCGAGCCCTCGCTCCTGAGATTCCGCTCCTGAGATTCCTGAGATTCCGCGCCTGAGATTCCGCGCCTGAGATTCCGCGCCTGAGATTCCGCTCCTGAGATTCCGCTCCTGAGATTCCGCTCCTGAGATTCCGCTCCTGAGATTCCGCTCCTGAGATTCCGCTCCTGAGATTC
>JANNBP010000053.1:0-1893 GCA_031385555.1 Deltaproteobacteria bacterium
ATCGCCCGGTCGTCGGATCGCTGTGAACCCGCTCGACCTTGCACGCTGCCTTGACGCTCGTGGTCATCGCAGGCTCGACGCTGCCAGCCACTACGTCGCCGACCTCGAGCTCCAGGGTCACGCCGGTGACATCTCGATCGACGAGCTCGACGACGGGAGCGCTGAGGCCATACCCCATGGTCACGCTCGCATCGCCGTCCCAGACTCCGACGGAGTACGGCCCTGGGCCGAGGCCGCGCAGCTCGAAGTTCCCTTCGAGGTCGCTACGGACACGTGCCCACCCCGTCTGGATCCCGAGCCCACGCGCGTTCACCAACGCCGCGGGCACCGGCTTGGTCGGATCGCCTTTCACGACCGTGCGGCCCTGGATCACGAAGGCAGGAATGACGACGAGCGTGACGTCGTCGCGTTGTTCCCCGACGGCGACAGGCAGTTCCATCCAGTCGCTCGAGCGAAACCGTCGGGCGATCGCGCGGAGCCTGCGAATCCCAGACGGCACGGCGCGAACTTCGAACCGACCATCGGCATCCGTGATCGCCTTCGGCCCATCGCGGACTTCGACGAGTGCGTCCGGCACGCCTTCGCCAGCGCCCGACACCACGCGACCGCGAAGCACGCCACCCGGCGCCAGCGCGAAGTTCTGTTCGATACGTCCGCTCGCGGGTAGCTGGACTGACGCCGAATCCGAGGCGTAGTCATCGTGGCTGGCGGCAACGGTGTGCCATCCGGGATGGAGCGATAGTGCGTAGTGGCCAGTTGCATCGCTGACGGTCGCGACGGTCTCGAACGAGGTCATCCCGTGTCGTCGGGTTGCCTCGATCCGAACGCTCGCGATCGGACCACCGCCAATGTCCGTCACGATGCCGAGAAGCTCGGCACCTCCCGGTTCGAGCGCGAGATCCACACCTGCGATATCAGTCGTGCGCAGCTCGAGCTTCCGCTGTGCGGGGAGGAATCCGCGCGCTGCAACGCCGACGGTGTAACGTCCCTGCGCGGCAGCAACACGCCAGCGTCCGTCTCTGTCGGTTTGCGCGAACAGCATCGCGCGCGTGGTATGGCGCATCGAGAATTCGGCCGAGCTTGACGACGAGACGGCGACCGTCGCGCCTTCGATCGGAGTGCCATCGCGAGTGCTCGTCACACGTCCCGAGAGCATCGCGGTCTTCTGGATCCCACGTGTTCCCGCGCGGCTCGCCGTAGGGGTCTGCTCGCCTGCCCGATCGCGTGCATCGGGATCCACCGAGGTGTCACTCCGGCACCACCACACGACGAGCGCGATCGCGACGGCTGCGATCACGAACCCCACGGAACGCCTCACGGCAGCCATCCTACCGCCTGAGCTGGTGCACGGTGTGACTGCTGGCTGCCGCTCGACCTACAGAATCCCGGATGCCCGCGGGTTCATTCGAGCCCACACGATCTCGCGTGCTAACGTAGGGTCATGGGTGCCCCGAGCTTGGACGATCTCCTAGCGCTCGACCTTCCGACCAGGTTGGCACTCGTGGAGAAGCTTTGGGAGAGCGTGGTCGAGGATGCTCGACGAGGTACCGAGCTCCCCATCTCCGATGCTGACCGCAGACTGCTCGACGATCGGCTGCGAGAGGATGATGAACATCCCGAGTCGGCGATTCCATGGTCTGAAGCGCGCGCCCGCTTGCGCGACGGTGGATGACTTACCCGCTCAGCCTGCGCCCGCGCGCTCTCGCCGAGATCGAGGAGGCGCGTGATCGCTATGCACTCGTGGGGCATGGTGAGTCGTTCCTCGTCGAGCTCGAGTCGGTACTCGATGTCATACGTGCAATGCCTTTGCGATTTCCGGTCGCCTACGGCTTGCTCCATCGAGCCCTGATGCGGCGATCTCCGTTCGCCATATGGTTCAGGATCCGACGAGAG
>JANNBP010000069.1:0-13027 GCA_031385555.1 Deltaproteobacteria bacterium
CTGCGCCTGTCGTGGGTCACCGCGAGCAAGACCAAGGCAGCCGTCGCGTTCAACAAGATGGGCCGCGTCTGGCGTCGCAAGGGCGACCTCAAGCTCGCGCTCGAGTACCTGAACCGCGGCCTCGAGCTGTTCCGCGCCGCCGCGGATCAACGCGGCATCGCGGGCTCGCTCGACGACATCGGCAAGAGCTTGCTGATGCTCGGGAAGTACGACGAGGCCCACGCGAAGATCACCGAGGCGCTCGCCCGTCGTGGCAAGCACGGCGACAAGCGCGCGATCGCCACGTCGCTATCGCGGCTCGGCGATGTCCAGCAGGAGCGCGGTCAATACGAGGCCGCGCAGATCTGCCACGAGGAAGCGCTGGAGCTGCGGCGCGCCTCCAATGATCGCTGGGGCGTGATCGTCTCGCAGAACCACCTCGCCGCGCTCGCCTTCGAGCTCGGTGACTACGGTGCGGCGCGCACCGGCTGGCTCGCGGCGCTGCCCGAGGCCGAGGCGATCGGCGCGCTGCCGCTGTGCGCGTTGATCCTGACGAACCTCGGCGAGCAGGCGCTCGTCGACGTCAAGCTCGAGGAGGCGCGCAGCCGGCTCGAGAACGCCCTCGAGATCATCGAGGACATCGAGGATCGCGGGCTCGAGAGCGATTGCTGTCGCCACCTCGCGCTGCTCGAGAAGCTGCAGGGGCACACCGGGGCCGGCAAGGATCTCGCCGAGCGCGCGTTGACCGTGGCCAAGAAGGCCGGGCTACGTGAAAAGGAGGCGCAGGCCTACCTCACCCTCGGTGACGTCCTCGCCACCAGCCTGGTGTCGTTCGGGATGGATGACTCGGCGCCGATCGCCCCTGCCGCCATCGCGTTCGGCAACGCGATCGAGGTGCTGCGGAGCATCAACAACGAGGCTGCCCTCGGCAAGGCGCTGTTCCAGTTCGGGCGCTACAAGGCCGAGATGGGCGAGGTCGCCGACGGCAAGGACATGCTGCGGGATGCGCTGATGTGCTTCTCGAAGCTCGGCCTGGAGCGCCCTGCGGGCGAGGTCGAGAAGCTGCTCGCGACGCTGACCTGACGCTGGCCTGACGCTGACCTGACGCTGACCTGACGATGACCTGATCGGCGCGAGCGGCACGAGCGAATTCCCACGCCGATCTCGCAGGTTCGCCTTGCCTCCGCGCGCGCGGGACGGCATGGTCCTACGTCCCGACGATGTTGTGGTTTTGGATCGGCTTTTTCGTCTTCGTCGGTGTGCTCCTGGCACTCGACCTCGGCGTCCTTCATCGCAAGAACGAGACGCCCACCATCAAGAGCGCGGCCTACTGGACCGTCGCCTGGATGTCGCTCGGTCTCGCGTTCACCGGCTTCGTCTACTTGATGTACGACAACGCCTGGCTCGGCGCGACGCTGATGGAGCGCAACGAGACCACGAACATCCTCGAGGTCTCGAAGAACCCCGGGCCGAACGCGTCGTTCATGTACGTCTCCGCGTATCTCCTCGAGTACGCACTCTCCGTCGACAACATCTTCGTCATCTCGCTGCTGTTCACACAGTTCCGGATCCCCACGAAGTACCAGCACCGGATCTTGTTCTGGGGAATCCTCGGCGCGATCGTGTTCCGGCTGTCGATGCTGTCGGGCGGCGCGTTCCTCGCGCAGAAGTTCGACTTCATCTTCTACATCTTCGGCGCCTACCTCGCATATCAGGGTTTCGGCCTGCTCAAGGGTGAGGACGCCGACGACGAGGATTCGCCCAAGCAGAGCCGCCTCGTGCGCATCCTCCGTCGCTGGGTGCGGATCTCCGATGGCGATCATGGTGGCAAGTTCACGGTCCTGATCGACGGCAAGAAGGCGTGGACCACCGCGCTGATCTGCTTGATCTCGATCGAGCTCACCGACGTGGTGTTCGCGCTCGACTCGATCCCCGCCGTGCTCAGCGTCAGCGAGGACGTCTTCATCATGGTGACGTCGAACATCTTCGCCATCATGGGGCTGCGCAGCCTGTACTTCGTGCTCGCCGGTGCGATGGACAAGTTCAAGTACCTCAAGATCGCGCTCGCGATCCTGCTGATGCTGATCGGCGTCAAGCTGTTCCTCCACAACCACCTCCACATTCCCCACTGGGCGTCGTTGATGGGGATCGCCGGCATCATCGGCAGCGGCGTGTTTGCCTCCGTGATCTCGAGCCGCCGCGAGGAGGTCGCGGCCTCGCTCACGTCGATGAAGGCCGCCGAGGCCGGCGGGCCGCCGGACGACAAGCCGGCCGACAAGCCCGAAGCGTAAAACCGCTCCGGTTTTTTCCGACGAGCGGCGCCCGCGCATATCATCGCGGGCATGGCTCGTTCAGCTCTGTTCCGGACTCTTCGGAGAGTGTTCCGCCGCGCTCGTGCGGCCAAGCTCGGGATCGACCAGCACCAAGGTCCGTCGCGCCGCGATGTCTTCCTCGGTTCGCTCGGGGCGATGGCCCTCGCGCCGCTGATCACCGCGTGTGGCGATAACGGCGGCAACGACAACCCGGCGATCGCGATCGTCGGCGGCGGCATCGCAGGCCTGACCGCCGCGCACTTCCTGAACCTCGCCGGCGTGCGCGCCGAGGTGTTCGAGGCGCAGATGCGCGTCGGCGGCCGGATGTTCACCGATCGCACGACGTACACGAACGGCCAGCTGGTCGAGCTCGGCGGCGAGCTGATCGACTCCAACCACATCGTGCTGCCTGCCCTCGCGCGCAGCTTCGGCCTCGCGCTCGACGACCTGGTCGCCGAGGCCGCGGCGAAGGACCTCGAGTTCGACCTGTTCTTCTTCAAGGAGAACGGCAACAACCCGGTCGTCCTCGATCCCCAGGATCTCGCCGACGCGTTCGCGCCCGTCGCCGCCGTGATGGCCACCCAGGCCGCCGCGAGCGAGGGCGAGGACGATGTCAGCGTCGCCGAGTTCGAGCGCATCGACGCGCTGTCGATCCCGCAGTGGCTCGAGCAAGAGGCCGGGCTCGTCGCGGTGGGTGGCAAGCTGCCGCTGATCCGCCGCGTGCTCGAGCTCGCGTACCTCGAGGAATACGGGCTTTCTGCGGACGAGCAATCGGCGTGGAACCTGATCTTCCTGATCGACTTCGAGACGCCCGACCCGTTCCGCGTGTTCGGCGACTCCGACGAGCGCTTCCACACGCACGCCGGCAACGACGCCATCCCGCAGGCGATCGCCGACACCCTCGCCGACCAGGTCCATTTCGATCACAAGCTGACGAAGGTGGTCGCCCGCGACGATCACTTCGCGCTGTCGTTCGAGACCTCGGGTGGCGCAGAAGCGTTCGCGGCGCAGCACGTGATCTACGCGCTGCCGTTCAGCGTGCTGCGCGACGTCGATCTGACCGAGGCCGGGATGTCCGAGGACAAGCTCGAGATCATCAACGAGCTCGGCTACGGCACCAACGCGAAGCTGATGATGCAGTTCACCGACAAGCCATGGGAGACCGGGCCGCGCGCCTCGATCGGCGGCGCGATCACCGACGTCGGCACGCTGCAGTCGGTGTGGGCGACGACGCGCGGTCAGGCCGGCGCCGAGGGCATCCTGACGAACTTCGTCGGCGGCCAGCGCGGGCTCGACATGGGTGACGGCAGCGCCGAGGATCAGGCCGCGACCGCGCTCGTCGATCTCGACGTCGTGTTTCCGAACACCAGCGCGAGCTACATCCCCGGCTCGGCGATCCGCCAGCACTGGCCCACCAACCCGTTCGTCAAGGGCAGCTACGCGTCGTACCGCGTCGGGCAGTGGCGGTTCTTCGGGCTCGAGGGTGTGCGCGAAGGCAACCAGCACTTCTGCGGCGAGCACTGCTCCGAGGACTTCCAGGGCTACATGGAAGGCGGCGCGGATACCGGCACGCTCGTCGCGGGCGAGGTGCTCGACGATCTCGGCGTTGCTCATCCGCCGCTGCTCGCGGGGCTGCTCGATCAGGTGGCGAGCAAGCCGCGCGCGAGTTACCACGGCGGCAAGATGAAGCTGAGCCAGCTCCGTCGCTGGCCGGTCAACGGCAAGAAGCTGCGCGTCGGCTGAGCGGTCAGCGGACGATCACGAGCATCTCGGTCTCGACCGTCTCCTCCGCCCACTTCCGCTTGTAGTCCATCTCGGTGCCGAGGTCGTAGCGCCCCACGCCGTCGGCGACGAGCTCGACCACCTGGTGGTACTGGAGCAGGCCGCCGATGCCGAGGTGCGAGTACGTGTCGTCGTACGAGAACTGCAGCCCGCGATACTCGCGATCGAACACCGCACCGAGGATGAAGCCGATGTCGGCCTCTCCGCGGCGCGCGAAGATCGTGCGTTGCTCGCCACGCGCACACAGGCGCGGCAGCATCAGCGCGTAGAACTCGCGCATCGATCCCTGCGAGATGCCTACGCCCTCGAGCGACTTCCAGCTCTTGCTCTCGACCGCCTGGATGCGGTCGTAGAGCGCGGCTGCGGTCTCCGCCGACGCGCGCACCGATTCGAAGGTCACGCCCTCCTCCGTCGCCGCGCGCAGCGTCTTGCGGATCGACTTGCGCAGCTCGCGCGATCGTCGCGACAGGAAGCCATCGACTCCGCCGTCGAGGCTCGCGACGTGCCGCAGCGTCGGCGTGCCCTGGCGCTTCTCCCAGTTGATCGGCAACGCGCGCTCGAGCGTGCGGCGCTGCGGTCCGTCGAGCGTGTGCCCCGAGATGATCGCGAGCTGCCAGGTCCGCCGGGCTGCGAGCATCGTCACGACCTCCTCGACCAGCCCCTCCGCGTCGGCACCGATCAGCGGCGCGGCCAGCCCCCACGCCAGCTCGACGGGCTCGAGGTATGGAAACCCGGCGGGGTGAATCCCACGCATCGCCGCGAAGTACCCGGCTTTGCCACGCAGGGTGAACGGGGTGCGCGGCGGCATCAGCGCGGACGACGCCGACAGGATCCACGCCGTCGTCGAGCAGAACCGGTCGATCGAAGGGGTGCGCCCCACCTCTACATCGAAGTCGTCCGCGCAAGCGGCTAGATCGACGTGCTCCAAGCTCCACGCAGCTTACCCGGCACAGCCGACTGTGGCTGCGTCGCAACAGCCGCAGGGTCCGTCCGTTGCCGATCCTGCCGGGCAACCGCGTTTCGACGGTGTTCCAGGAGAACCAGCCGCGGGCACGACGATTGCTGCAATACTGCGCCAATGCGTCTCCTCTCCGTGGTGATGGCCGCTTCTCTGATCGGTGGCTGCGCCGCCAACAGCTACCGGATCCCGACCGGCGAGCTCGAGCGGATCGCCAATAGCCCGCCGGAGCAGCGCGGGCAGAAGGTCCGCGTGATCCAGGAGATCGGCAGCGGCACGGTCACCAACCAGACCGAGCAGGTCGGACCGAACACCCAGCTCATCTTCATCCCGCAGATCAACATCACCACGGGGCCTCGCTACTCGCGCGGTGGTGGTGGCGCGGTCGGCGGTGGCGGGCGCCTCGGTGGTGGCGGTGGCGGCAAGTCGATCGGCGGCGGCGGCAGCGATGGCAAGGCGGCGGCGATCGCGGTGATCGTACTCGCGGCGATCGGCATCTTCGTGATCGCCGGGGTCGAGGGCTCGCGGTTCGATGGCTACGCGCAGCTCCACCCGATGCATCCCGTCCACCTGATCGGGCACGACGGCGGCTACACGATCATGCCGCTCGCGTGGATCGATCCGGCGGCGGCGGCATGGACCGAGAAAGCGATCGTCCGGCCCGATCAGGGGCCGTGGAACCAGCTCGAGCGGGCACCGTTGTGGCGCACCGGTCCCTCCCTCAGCATGTACGCGGGCACCGGCATGTTGAGCTCGGCCGACGGCACCGTCGCCGCAGGTCCGGCGTTCACGATCCAGGGCGGCTTCTACCTCAACCAGCACATCGGCATCATGGGCGACATCATGTTCGGCTGGCGCAACAACGAGGACAACGGCATCGCGTTCGAGTCGCGCTACATGCTCGAGCTCCAGGCGATGCCGCTCCAGCTCGGCATCCTCCACGCTGGTGGCTATGTCGGCGGCGGCCTCGCATACCGCGCCGAGGATCAAGTCCGGAATCGTCAGGGGAACAACGGCAGCGAGGCGCTGACCGCCGGTGCGATGCTCCAGCTCGACATCAACACGCGGCTCGCGTTGACGGCGCGCGCCGGCATCGTCAAGGCGCACGACGAGCGGATGGGTGACTTCCTGTTCGGGCTCAGCGTGTACTGAAGCCTGCGTCAGCCTTCGCGCGCCGCTCGGAGGACAGCGATTCTTCCCGCTCCGGGATCGATCACTTCTGATACTTCGTCTTCCACTCGTCGTAGGGCATCCCGTAGATCGCCTCGCGCGCGTCCGGGTCCGACAGCTCGACACCACGCTCGACGGCGGCGGCCCGGTACCACTTCGACAGGCAGTTGCGACAGAACCCCGCGAGGTTCATGACGTCGAGGTTCTGGACGTCGGTGCGCTCCTGGAAGTGCTTGACCAGGCGGCGGAACGCGGCGGCTTCGATCTCGGTGCGAGTCTGTACAGTGAGGTCTGGATTCTCGCTAGCCATGCGGATCCATAGCGCGTCTTTGCTGGTGACGCGTGCTATGAGGGGCCGTGGTTAGCGTCGCAGACGAACTGCCCCCGCTCCCCAGCTCGGTGACCGAGCTGCATCACGAGGGAACCACCTACTACATCATCGGGACGGCCCACGTCTCGAAGCAGTCGGTCGACGATGTCCGTGCGGTGATCGATCGCGTCAAGCCCGACGTGGTCTGCGTCGAGCTCGACAAGGTCCGCCACGAGGCGCTGACCAAAGACTCGGCGTTCCGCGACCTCGACGTCTTCAAGGTCGTCCGCGAGGGCCGCACGCTGTACCTGCTCGCGCACCTCGCGCTCGCGTCGTACCAGCGTCGGATCGGTGCCTCGCTCGGCGTCAAGCCGGGGGCCGAGCTGCTCGCGGCGGTCAAGCTCGCCGAGGAGCGCGGCATCCCCGTCGAGCTGATCGATCGCGACATCAACATCACGCTCAAGCGCACGTGGAAGAACCTCGGGCTGTGGAAGCGCTCGATGCTGCTGTCGTCGCTGATCGTCGGCTTCGAAGACGACGATGACGACGACGAAGACGAGGATGCCGAGGACAAGGGCGTCACCACGAAGACCATCGAGGATCTCAAGGAGCCGAAGGCGCTCTCCGAGATGCTCCAGGAGCTCGGTCGCGCGGTGCCGCAGATCAAGAAGCCGCTGATCGACGAGCGCGATCAGTACCTGGCGACGAAGACGCTCGCGGCTGGCAAGGCGATCGCGCGCGCACCCGGCCGGCCCGGTGAGCCCGAGCACAAGGTCGTGGTCTCCGTCGTCGGCGCCGCGCACGTGCCGGGCATGAAGGAGAACTGGGGCAAGCCCGCCGACCTCGCCGAGCTCGACAAGCTTCCGCCGCCGGGGCTGCTGTGGACGATCATCAAGTGGGCAGTCCCGCTGCTGTTCATCGTCGGCCTGTTCTACTTCTGGCAGCAGTCCGACGAGACCAGCCTCGTCGACATGATGCTCAAGTGGATCCTGCCCACGTCGATCGGCGCCGGCGGGCTGACGCTGCTCGCGGGCGGCTCGATCTTCAGCGTGCTGACGGCGATCGTGGTGTCCCCGATCGCGGCGATCCACCCGCTGCTCGGCACCGGCATGGTGGTCGGCGTCGTCGAGGCCTGGCGCCGACGCCCCAACGTGGTCGATTGCGAGCAGCTCCCCGACGACATCCAGACCTGGAAAGGGTTCTGGAAAAACAAGGTTACGCGGATTCTGCTGATCGCCGTCGCTTCGGGGATCGGAACCGCGGTGGGGTTCTGGGTCGGCGTGACTTACGTCGTGACTGGCTAATTTTTACGATGGAAACGCCATCGGGAATCGGTATGGTCCGACGACGATGACGATGAAGCGGCGCGACGCGCTGAAGACCCTCGGTGGGCTCGCCAGCATGGTGGGCATGACGAAGCTACTGCCTGGTTGCGGTGATGGTGATAGTGGGGCCCCGAAACGACCACCCGGCATCTCCACGATCGTCTACTTGATGCTCGAGAACCGGAGCTACGACCACGCGCTCGGAGCTCGCAACCTCGAGGGCCTCGGCGGTGACGGCCTCGACAACGCGAAGCCGATGCCGGATCTCGACGGCACGATGGTCGCGCCGTTCGAAGCTGGGGACGACAAGGGTGCCGCCGTCGCGACGCTCTGCGATCCGGATCCGCCGCACGGCTGGGATGCGTCGCACGCGTCCTTCAACCTCGGTGCGATGGACGGCTTCGTCCAGCAGCACCAGATGGAGCACGGCAACAACGCGGCGCTGCAGGAGCCGATGAAGTACATGACGCGCGCGAACCAGCCCATCTCGTGGGCGCTCGCGGACGCGTACACCACGTGCGATCGCTGGTTCTGCTCGGTGATGGGCCCCACCCTGCCCAACCGCGCGTACTGGATGGCCGGCACGTCGTTCGGTCAGAACGTCAACAAGGACGTCATCGACAAGTTCGCGGGTGGCGTGCCCGTGCCGACGATCTTCAACCGCCTCGAGGAGGCCGGTGTCGACTGGTGCTACTACTTCGGCTCCATCTCCGTGGTGTCGTTCCAGAGCAACACCACGTCGGGGCCGTTCCAGATCGATCTCGGCGAGAACAACGGCACCGGTCGCGTTCGCCGGTTCGGTGACGAGCGCGTCTCCGCCGGTGGCTTCTTCAAGGATGCTGCGGAGGGCAACCTGCCCGCCGTCGTCTACATCGATCCGGCGTTCGGCTCGAACGACGATCACCCGCCGGTCCACCCGATCCGCGGCCAGGAGCTGATCGCCGCGGTCTACACCGCGCTCGCGAAGTCGCCGATCTGGGAGAACTGCCTGCTCGTCGTCACCTACGACGAGCACGGTGGCTATGCGGATCACGTCGCGCCTCCCACCACGGAGGACGACACGCTCGAGCAGTTCAAGGTCGACGGGTTCCAGCAGCTCGGCTTCCGCGTGCCGGCGTTCGTGATCGGTCCGTACGCGAAGCAGAACTACATCTCGACGGTCCAGTACGACCACACGTCCGCGCTCAAGTACCTGCAGAACACGTTCGGGCTCGAAGGCCTGACGGCCCGCATGGCCGCCGCCACCGACATCTCGGACTGCATCGATCTCGAGCGGCTCGCGAACAATGACCCGGCGCCGCCGATCGAGCTCCCGCTCATCAACGCGGACGACTACCCCTTCGAGACCAGCGCGTGCGCGGGCGGCACCGACTTCAAGCCGGCCGCCCACGACCCGATCACCGAGTTCGTCGAAGAGAACCCGGGCGTCCTCGACAGCTATGCGGACTCGCGATCCAGCGTTCCCGCATACATGGACGGCATCCGTAACTACCTGCACCAGCACGGCGTCAGACGTTAAGTGGCTTGCAGCGATCCGCTAGCTCCGCCACACTCGTACATACCTACGGAGGATTCATGAAGAAGCTCGCACTCGCTGCCGTCACCCTGCTCCTCGCCGCCACGCCGGCGTTCGCCTGCCCCGACATGGAGAGCAAGACCGAAGAAGCCGCGCCGCGTACCGCCGAGAAGGACAAGGACAAGGCGAAGGATGCGAAGGGCCAGGACAAGGCGAAGGCCGCGCCGCCCAAGCAGGCCGAGAAGCCGAAGACGGCGAAGCCGAACGAGAAGGCGCCCGCGAAGCCGTCCGACAAGGTCTCGTCGAAGTAACTGCTCGAGATCAACGAGAAGAGCCGGTCCTCGTGGCCGGCTTTTTCGTTTTCGGAGCGTTGGGGTCACGCTCCCCCCAGGTGCGCGAGATCTTAGGCGGTCTGCGGCAAGACGTACGAGTGGCCAGCGCGGCGATCGGGGCGCGCACGATCATCCCACGGGCGCCTCGTGCAGCTCGGTGCCAGCGTCGAGCTGCCGACCACGCAGAATCGCAACAATCACCCAATCGACGCGGTTTAGGGGGGTTGTACGCTTCCGCGCAGGAGGCCAGTGATCTTGAGCCGTGACCCCGTTCTTCGTCGGGAACCGGCCAGCGGTCACACGAGGACGTCGAGGAGCTGCGCGCGGGTCAGGTAGCCCTCGAGCACGGCGGCGAACTCGTCGATCAACAGGTCGAGCTGGATCGTCAGGCGGTTGCCTTGGACGCGGGTAACGCGGCCGGAGATCGGAATCTCGCTGCTCGCGAGGTGCAGCACGCCCGACATCCAGCTGCCCTCGGCGGGCGGCTTCTCGCCGAACCGCATGTCGTGCACCGCGACGTGCGTTCGCGACAGATCGGCGACCGGTGCGCTGCCGAAATCGAACCGCAGGTGCGCGGGTAGCTGCTTTGGCGGCTCGACGCGGTAGTTCACGCGGCGGTTCGTGGTGATCAGCTTGTCGAGGGCGTCGTGCACCGGCACCGAGATCGGCGTCTCGTCCGACTCGAGCACGACCTCGCGAAGGCGCTTGAGCTCCTTCTGCGTCGAGATCAAGTTGCGGCGCATGTCCCCCATCCGGCTCTGATCGCGGTGCACCTTGTCGGCGACCACGGTCAGCAGGTTCGCGAGGAACCGGACGCCGAGCTCCTGGTTGCTCCCGAGGAAGCTCTGCATGGTCTTCGCGGGCAGCGACCACACGGTCGAGCCCGGGGCCACCAGCGCCCGGGTCGAACGCGGCAACCCGGTCAGCGCGCCGAGCTCGCCGATCAGCGCCGGGGGATGCAGCCGGAACACGTCGTCGTCGGGACGATCGAGGACGACCTCACCGACGGTCAGCAGGTAGAGCTCCTGCGCCGGCTCGCCGACGTCGAACAGCTCGTGGTCCTTGTCGCTGTCCTCCACCCGCTTGAACAGCCGGCCTAGCGCCGAGAGCTCGTCCTCTCCGAAGCCGTGGAACAGCGGGATGATGCGCAGTTCACTGGCAGTGGGTCCCATGCGGCGGACCATACACCGGTCTGATGGTAGGTTGGTCCAGGTGCTTCATTGTTAGCCCGCACGTCCCTCACTTGGATCGTCCTCGCGGCCTGCTCGAACACCACCGCCGATCCGGCGCCTGCCAAGCCCGACGCCGGTGTGGTCGCGAAGCCGGCTCCACAACCAAAGCCGAAGCCGAAGCCGAAGCTGCCCAACCACACCGAGTACCCGACCCTCGCTGCCGCGATCTCCGCGGTCATCCCCGCCGACGCACGCGTCCTCGGCTTCGGCGAGCTCCACGCGCGGGTCGACCGCGCGACCGTACCGTCGGCCCTCTCGGCCTTCACCAACTCCCTGCCCTCGTTCGGCGACAAGATCAGCGACCTGGTCGTCGAGACCTGGATCGCCGATCCGAAGTGCGGCCAGAAGGCCGCCACGACGACGAAGAAGATCGAGACCGAGGTCCGGCGGCCGGTCGAGACCCGGAACGAGGTCGGCCTGCTCGCGGAAGCGGCGAAGGCCGCGAAGATCCAACCGCACGCGATGACGCTGACGTGCAAGGACTACGAGACGCTCGCCCCGAAGGACGGCCCCGCCGATCCGGTCGCGATGCTGACGCTGACGACCAGGGAGCTGACGCGGGTCGCGACCTCGGCTGTCGTTCATCGCAACAAGACCAACGACCCGCGCCGCTTCGTCGCGATCTACGGCGGAGCCCTCCACAACGACCGGTTCCCCGACCCGGGCGTCGCCGAATGGAGCATCGCGGCGGCCCTCGACAGCCTCACCATCAACCACTTCATCGAGATCGACCTGATCGTCCCCGAGCTCGCCGAGCCCGATCCGGCCTCGCAAAAGGCCCCGTGGTTCCCGCTCGTCGCCGACGCGGCGAAGTTCCGGGTCTGGAAGCGTGGTGAGCGCTCGTTCGTGATCGTGCTCCCGCGAACGCCGAGCAAATGATCGAGGAGCTGCTCGCGCTCTGGCAGGAGACTCGCTCCGACGAGGTCGCGGCGCTGATCGCGGAGACCTCCGCGGCACATCCGCGGCCTCCGATCACCGGCGCCTCGCAGCGCGCCCTCCACACGGCGTGGCTCGACGTCGCCGCCGCGAACGATCCGCTCGACATCGATCGTCTCCTCGCGACGCTCGTCACCGGCAACCTGACCCAGGCGAGCCAGCGCCTCGAGCACCTCGCGACGCGCCCACCCGACCCTCGCATCGCCGCCGGCCTGGAGTCCGTCCTCGCGAATCCACCGTCCGCCGCCTTCGTGAAGAGCACGTCGGTCGCCTTCTGGAACGCCGTCTTCGAGCTGCTCGCCGAGATCGCCGCTCCGCGCACGTCGAGGCTCCACGAGCGCCTCCCCTGGCTCGTCCACGATCGCGCCACCTCACCATTCGACGTCGGCACGCTGCGCTCGCGGACGGTCGCGCGCGTCGCGAAGGTCGCACAGGCGATCCCACCCACCCCCGCACTCACCTCCGCCCAGCAGGCGAAGCTCGCCGAGCTGACCGCGCGTACCCGCACGACACCTCGCCCCGTCGATCGCGGCGCCGAGCTCCTTGCCCGCATCTACGATCAGCCCAGCGATCTCGACGCACGCAGCGTCTACGCCGACTGGCTGACCGCGCAGGGCGATCCGCGCGGCGAGCTGATCGCCTTGCAGCTCGCGCGCCCCCTTCCAACGACCCGCCCCTGGCAGTGGTACAAGCCGCGCACCTCGACGCGCGAGAAAGCGCTGCTTCGCACCCACGAGAAGTCCTGGATCGGCCGGCTCGGCACTCTCCTCGACCACCTACGCTTCGAGCGCGGCTTCCCGGCGTGGGGCTTCCTCGCAACGTGGCTCGACCTCGCGGCCCTCGCCATCCCCGAGGTCGCCACGCTCGATCACCTCTCCGTCCACCACGACTCCGGCGACGTGGGCCGCCGCCTCGCGGCGCGGCCGTTCCATGGCCTCACCTCGATCAGCGCGATCGGCTGGCAGACCCTCGCCGGGCTCCTCGAGCAGCCCAGCACGACCATCCGCGCCGTCGAGATCGACCACGGCGAGCTCCCCACCGAACAGGGCTTCCTCGCCCGCGACGACGCCCCGCTCGACCTCCTCGATCTCGACTTCGGGCACCTGTCGTCACCCTCCCCCACTACCCAGACCGTCCTCGCGTTCCTGCGTGCCCCCGTCATCGACCGCCTGCGC
>JANNBP010000079.1:0-10309 GCA_031385555.1 Deltaproteobacteria bacterium
CGCCGATGCGATCACGCGCGTGTTGATCGAGACCTGCACGAAGGACAAGTGGACGCAGGACGCGCAGAAGTGCTGGTTGGAGCTGCCGGCGTTTCGCGACGTCGAGAAGTGCGCGCCGCTGATGACCGTCGAGCAGCGCGACAATTTCGGACGCGCGATGGAGGCGGCACTCCCTCGCAAGGCGGGCGGGCCACCAACGCCCGAGCCATGAAGCAGTGCTCGATCGCGTGATGGGCGCGGTGTTTGAAGTAGAGTCCGCGCGATGAAGTGCCTAGCAATGGTGTTGGCGATCGCGGCGTGTGGTGGCAGTGCCAAGCCGGCGAGCAGTCCAAGGACCGCGCAGTCCGAGTGCGCGAACGTCGCGGCGCATCTGTCCGAGGTCGTGTTCACCTGGAAAGCACCGCCTCCAACCACCAAGGACAAGGTCGCGGCGGTGGTCACCGAGCACTGCGAAGGCGATCACTGGACCGCCGAGGCGAAGGCGTGCTTCGGCAAGATCACGGACGAGGAGTCCGCGAAGCCGTGCATCACCACGCTGACCACAGAGCAACACGACAAGGTGATGAACGCGATGGAGTCGACGTTCGACAAGAAGGGGATGCCGCAGGAGATGCCCGCACCCGCGGAAGCGCCGTTACAGGGTGCCGACCCCTGCGAAGGTGGCGAATAAAGTCGCATAGTTCCGAGGGGTAAGAGATCATTTCTAGGTCGTTTAGCGAACGTGCTACACGACGTTCCCCGATGTCTCGCACGTTGTTCAACTACCGGCCGTACTGGGCCGAGCGCTTCGGGATCGCGCCGTACCTCCCGACCACGCGCGCCGAGATGGACGAGCTCGGGTGGGACAGCTGCGATGTCGTGCTGGTGACCGGCGATGCGTACGTCGATCACCCGAGCTTCGGGATGGCGCTGGTCGGGCGCTTGCTCGAGCGCCACGGCTTTCGCGTCGGCATCCTCGATCAGCCGAACTGGAAGAGCGCCGATGCATTTCGCGAGCTCGGCCGGCCGAATCTGTTCTGGGGCGTCACCGCCGGGAACATGGATTCCATGGTCAATCGCTACACCAGCGATCGCAAGATCCGCAGCGACGACGCGTACTCGCCCGACGGGGTGGCGGGACTTCGCCCCGATCGCTCGACCCTCGCGTACGTCCAGCGCTGCCGCGAAGCCCACGGCGACGTGCCGATCGTGATCGGCGGCATCGAGGCCTCGCTGAGGCGGATCGCGCACTACGACTACTGGAGCGACAAGGTTCGCCGGTCGATCCTCGTCGACTCGCAGGCGGATCTGCTGGTCTATGGCAACGCCGAGCGCGCGATCGTCGAGATCGCTCATCGCCTCGCGAACGGCACGCCGATCGAGCAGATCACCGATCTTCGCGGCACCGCCCACGTGCGGCCGTTGCCCGGCTTCGCCGAGATCGATTCGACGAGCGTCGACAAACCGGGACGGATCGAGCCGAAGCAGGACCCGTACGCGATGGAGCCCGAGCGCAAGGAAGCGGCGTGCTCGACGGGAGAGGCCGCGAACACCAACGCACCTTTGGTCCAGCTGGTGAAGAAGAAGCTCGATCGCGGCATGACCGTGATCCGGATGCCGAGCTTCGAGCAGGTGTCCGCCGATCCGGTGCTCTACGCGCACGCCTCGCGCATCCTGCACCTCGAGGCGAACCCCGGTAACGCGCGCGCGCTCGTCCAGCGCCACACCACGAGTCCCGCCGGATCCCAGCGCCGCACCGAGGTCGACGTCTGGATCAATCCACCGCCGCTGCCGCTGACGACGGCCGAGATGGACGAGCTCTACGAGCTGCCGTTCTCGCGGCTGCCGCACCCGAAACATCAGCCAACGAAGCTGCCCGCGTACGAGATGATCAAGTTCTCGGTCACGATCCTGCGCGGCTGCTTCGGCGGCTGCAGCTTCTGCTCGAT
This sequence comes from Deltaproteobacteria bacterium, assembly GCA_031385555.1. Lineage (GTDB taxonomy): Bacteria > Myxococcota_A > Polyangia > Haliangiales > Haliangiaceae > JABFXX01. The sequence continues at coordinate 1,929 of JANNBP010000079.1, forward strand.
CACCGAGCACGAGGGCCGGATCATCCAGAGCCGCTCGGAGAAGAGCATTCTCGACGAGATCGAGCGCATCCGCGACGTCACGCCCGGCTTCACCGGCAACATCTCGGACCTCGGCGGGCCCACGGCGAACATGTATCGGCTCGCCTGCAAGTCGCGCGAGATCGAGAGTGCCTGCAAGAAGCCGTCGTGCGTGTTTCCGGACATCTGCGACAACCTCGGCACCGATCACGGGCCGCTCGTGCAGCTCTATCGCAAGGCGCGCGCGATCAAGGGCGTCAAGCGCGTGTTCATCGCCAGCGGGGTTCGCTACGACCTCGCCGTGCGCTCGCCCGAGTGGATCCGCGAGCTCGCGCAGCACCACACCGGCGGCTACTTGAAGATCGCGCCCGAGCACACCGAGGACGGTCCGCTCACGCACATGATGAAGCCAGGGATCGGCGCCTACGACCGCTTCAAGGAGCTGTTCGATCGGTACTCGCTCGAGGCAGGCAAAGAGCAGTACCTGATCCCGTACTTCATCGCCGCACACCCCGGCACTACTGATGAGGACATGCTGAACCTCGCGCTGTGGCTCAAGAAGAACGGCTTCCGTCCCGATCAGGTCCAGGCGTTCCTCCCGTCACCGATGGCGACGGCGACCGCGATGTATCACACCGGCCTGAACCCGCTGCGGTCGCTCAAGCAGCGCGACCGCGTCCACGTGATCAAGAACCTCGAGCAGCGCCGGCTCCACAAGGCGTTCCTCCGCTATCACGATCCAGGTAACTGGCCGGTGCTCCGCGATGCGCTGCGCCGGATGGGTCGCGAGGATCTGATCGGTCCCGGCAAGGACCGCCTCGTGCCTTCGTATCAACCCGCGCACGCGCGCGGTGGCGAAGGTCGTCGCGGACGCATCCAGCCGGGCGTCGCGCTGACGCAGCACACCGGGCTGCCCCCGCGGAAACGACGCTAGCTCTTGAAGCTGGCCGGATCGATCGAGTAGCGGTGTAGCAGCCGCTTGAAGTTCGCGCGATCGAGCCCTGCCATCCGCGCGGCCTCGGAGACCGAGCCCTTCGACTTGCGCAGCACCTTCGAGATGTAGCTCTGCTCGAACGTCGAGATCATCTGGTGCTTCGCCTCCATCATCGGCGGTAGCTCGGCTGACTCGTCGAGCAGATCCAGCTTCTGCGTGCCGAGCGCGAACGGCACGATCTGGAACGGCAGCGCCGCGGGACCGATCGATTCGCCGTGGTGGAGTGCGATCGCGTGCATCAGCGCGTTCTCGAGCTCGCGCACGTTGCCCGGCCACGCGTACTGATTCATCAGCTCGAGCGCCTCGGCGTCGATCGTCGGTGCACCCGCACCACCGTGCTTGCGCAAGAAGTGCGCGGCGAGGAGCGGCACGTCGTCGATGCGATCGCGCAGCGGCGGGACCGCGACGGTCACGACGTCGAGGCGGTAGAGGAGATCGAGCCGGAACCGGCCTTGATCGACGGCCTTGGCGAGATCGACGTGGGTCGCCGCGATCACGCGAACGTTGACCTTGCGAACGCCCGTCGAGCCGAGGGGGCGGACCTCACCCTCCTGGAGCACGCGCAGGAGCCGCGCCTGGACGGCGAGCGGCATGTCGCCGATCTCGTCGAGGAACAACGTGCCGCCGTCGGCCTCGACGAACACCCCGGCGCGCTCGGCCATCGCCCCGGTGAACGCGCCCTTCGCGTGACCGAACAGCTCGCTGTCGATCAACGACTCGGGGATCGCTCCGCAGTTGAGCGCGACGAACGGCTGACCTCGCCGGACGCCGGTCTCGTGGAGCGCACGCGCGACGAGCTCCTTGCCGGTGCCGCTCTCGCCGCGGATCAGGATCGGCAGCTCCTGGGTGGCGAGCCTCGCGACGGCCGCGCGCAGGTTGCGCATCGCCACCGAGGTTCCGACGAGCAGCTGGCTCGAGGTATCGGTCTGCATACGCGCGCGATCGAGCTCGCGTCGCAACCGCGAGAACCGGGTACCCGATTCGACGATCGACGACAGCTCGTAGATCCGGAACGGCTTGGTCAGGTAATGAAACGCACCGGAGCGCATGCACTCGGTCGCGGTGCTCGCGGAGTCGTCGCCGGTCAGCATGACCACGGAGGCGTGGAGCCCTGCGTCGCGCATCTTGCGCAACACCTCGATGCCGGAGACATCGGGCAGGCCGACGTCGAGCAGGACCACGTGCCACGGATCTTCACCCGCGGCGATTCGATCCATCACGCTCTGCGGATCGCTGGTGGCCTCGACGAGGTGCCCTTCGGCGGTCAGCCGGCGAACGATGCCGCGGCTGACGTCTGCGTCGTCCTCGACGACGAGCACTCGCGTTTTTTCTTCGTCAGCCACAACCACCGCCTCCATGGAACTACTTCCCCAGTATCGTCGGCTGCTCGATCGAATTCAACGGAACGTCGCCGGATCGATCGCGTGCTTCTGGAGCAGGCGGCGAAAGTTTGTGCGGTCGAGTCCTGCAAGGCGGGCAGCCTCCGACACCGAACCCTTCGCCTCGCGGATCACCCGCTCGAGATAACACCGCTCGTACTCTGCACTGGCTCGGCGCTTCGCTTCTGTCAGCGGGAGTAATGGGCCGTCATCGACAACTGCCACAGGAGCCGTCGCACCGGGTCGCACGCGCTTCGGTGCGATCGACGACGGCAAGGATTCCACACCGATCACGTCGCCGTGGTGGAGCGCGATCGCACTTTGCAACGCATTCTCCAGCTCGCGAACATTTCCAGGCCAGGTGTACGCGCTCAGCACCTCGAGTGCCTGGCCCGACAGGTTCGGTGGGGTAGCGCCGCCGTGCTTCTTCAGGAAGTGCGCGGCAAGCATCGGCAGATCATCGAGCCGATCACGCAGCGGCGGTACCTGGACGGTGACCACGGCGAGCCGGTAGTACAGATCCTGACGAAACACACTGTCGGCGATCGCCGCGTTGAGATCGACGTGGGTCGCCGAGATCACGCGGACGTCGACTTTCCGGGTGTTACTCCCGCCGACCGGCCGGACCTCGCCCTCCTGCAGCACGCGCAACAGGCGCGCCTGGATCTGCAGCGGCATGTCGCCGATCTCGTCGAGGAACAGCGTGCCGGCATCCGCCTCGACGAACACGCCGGAGCGATCGTTGGCCGCACCGGTGAACGCGCCCTTGGTATGACCGAACAGCTCGCTGTCGATCAGGGACTCGGGCATGCCACCGGTGTTGACGGGGACGAACCGCTTGCCGCGCCGCGCGCTCTTGAGGTGCAACGCACGCGCGACCAGCTCCTTGCCAGTGCCGCTCTCGCCGCGGATCAGCACCGAGACGTCCTGGCTGCCGGCGAGGCGCTCGATCGTCTCGCGCAGGTGCCGCATCGATGTGGAGACGCCGACCAACGTCGACGCATCGCGCGGATCATCGGCGACGCGCGCGAGCTGGCGGCGCAGCTGTGAATGCCGCGCCCCGGAGACGATCGTCGACGCCAGCTCGTGCGGTCGGAACGGCTTCGTCAGGTAGTAGAACGCGCCGGCACGCATGCACTCGGTCGCGGTCGCGGCGGTCTGATCGCCGGTGAGCATGATGATCGAGACCGTCGACCCGGCCTCGCGAAACCGCTTGAGCACCTCGATGCCGGAGATGTTCGGCAGGCCGACGTCGAGAATCATCACGTCCCAATCCGCGGTCCCGGCCTCGAGGCGGTCGAGTACGGGCACCGGATCATCGAGGCTCTCGTAGTCGTAGCCGTCCTGCTTGAGCTTGCGCGCGATGGCGGCGGCGACCTCCGGGTCGTCCTCCACCACCATCACCTTCACGCGAGCGTCGTCCCCCATCGAATGATCGAGGCTCGCATGTCGCGTCACCTCATGACAATCAGGCGGCTGCACGGATGGCGGTGAGTCCGGCCGCCAGCGTCTTTCGCAGCTCCGTGGGGAGCGCGGGCTTCTGCAACACGATATCGGCGCCGGCGGCGTGGCAACGTGCGGTCATCGCTTCGTCGTCCTCGCCGGAGAGCACGACGCAGAACACGTTGCGGCCGAACCGCTGCTTGAAGTGCTTGACCACGTCGGCGCCGGTGGCGGTCACCATGTTGTAGTCGACCACGACGAGCTCGAACGCCTCGGTGAGCTGCATCGCGGGCACCGCGTCCTCCGCGGTCGTCACTGCAAATCCCGCGCGCCCGAGGGCCGCCGCGATCGAGCGGCGGATCGTCGCGTCGTCATCGACGACGAGGACTCGTGCTCCGATCATGCCGCGGCGTCTTCCATCGCCTTGTCGCCGAGCTGCGTGCGCAACCTAGCGACCGCGCGCCACAGCAGCTGGCACGCGCGCGACGCGGTGATGCCGATCGTCGTCGCGATCTCCTGGAACGTCATCTCCTCGATGTAGTGCAAGCCGAGCAGCGTGACGTCGCGGGTCTCGAGGTGATCGAGCGCCTCGCGAACGCGGCGGAGCATCTCGCTGCGGGCGGCGAGCTCCGCCGGGGTCTCCTGCATGTCGACGAGGATCGTCGCGCCTTCGCCGTCGATCGATTCGGTCTCGACGTGGAGCAGCGTGGCGAGGTTGTCGCGGTAGTTCTCGACCGTCACGCCGAGCTTGTCGGCGATCATCTCTTCGGTGGCGCGCTCGCCGGAGCTCTCGATCTGGCGGATGGTCGCGGCGACCTTGCGCGCGGTCTGGCGGACACGGCGGGGCAGCATGTCGCCCCGGCGTAGCTCGTCGAGCACCGCACCACGGATCCGCTGCTCCGCGAACGGGAGGAACGGCTCGGCGCGGGTGTTGTCGTAGCGGCGGGCCGCCTCCGTGAGACCGAGCAAACCAGCAGACACCAGGTCCTCGCGAGCGACCCAAGAAGGGCAGCGACGCGCCATCTTGAGGGCGATTCGCTTCGCGACTTCGGTGTGCTCGGCGATCAGGCGGTCACGCTGGGTTTGCTGCACGAACGAACCTTCTAGCGAGGGTCGTTCCAATGTGGCGATCGCGCACGTGTGCGATTTATTGTTTAGTTCAAAGTGGTTGAGTGTCCGTCACTCCCGCCTGCTCAGGGTGCCTCCCTACCCGGGGTAGCTTTTTACCCATCACGAAACTACCCAGGTCAGCGGCTCGAAACCTCGTACTCGTCGTAGTTCGGATGATGGCGCCTCTTCGTGGATTCGAGGTGCCGGGTGACTCCAAACAGGAGCTGGCGCTGATCGAACCCGCCCTCGATCACGGGTAGCCGGGTGGCGGGATTCGACAGGTCCCCACGATCGACGACCGCGAATTCGGCGAACAGGTCCCACCTGTTCAAGCTGATCACCGTGCCGATCCGGAAATCGAGGCGCGGCTGCGGGTCGACCTCGCGGTTCGTGGTCGGGTCGGTGCCGTGCACGTTGACCGGGATCGCGTAGCCGATGCCGATCCACGAGCCCCAGTGACCGCGCGGCTCGCGAAACAGGGCCGAGCCATTGACCGCGAGCTCGGTGATGAACGCGCTCGGGGAGCCCTTCGCGTCGAGGCCGAGGCCCTCGAGCCCGCCGGAGACTTCGAACTGCACCAGCTTCTCGAGCGGCTTGCGCCATTGCAGCGCGATCGACTGGGCGAACCACTGGCCCTGGTGATCGATCAGGTGACCGCCGGATCCGTTGATCGCGAGCGCGACCCGCTTGCCGAGCGGACTGCGGATCCCGAGCGCGATGCTCTGCCACGGTCTCTCGTCGGTAGCCGAGGGTTGCTTCGCGAGGAAGCTCGCTGCGGCGGACAGCTCGAGCTTGGTCAACAGCGAGTACCGTCCACCGATGGTGAACAGTGCGAGATCGGAGAAGCGCAGCGCCTCGTCGTTGCCGAAGCCCGACACCTTCGGCGACGTGATGAAGCGCATCGAACCGGTGAGCTCGCCACCGGAGGGCATCACCATGTAGTCCTGCGAGACGCCTCTCGCCGATCCGGAGGTCTCGATCGAAGCGGCGCTGGTCAGCGGTGACGGCGCGACGTCGACCTCGGCGTGCGCGAGGCCACCCAAGGCGGCAACCACGAGCAGCGTCCCAGGCAGCTTGCTTTGCATGGAGCCCGTCAACGCACGGGGCTTTTGGAGGATCTATCGAGACCCGCGGTGTTACGGTCCGAGCGTGGCGAAGACCAAGGGTGCTGTGAAGAAGGCTGCGAAGCCGGCAACGAAGCCCTCCGCAACGCCCGCGGCGAAACCTTCCGCGAAGAAGCCACCTCCACCGCCGGCCAAGAAGCTACCGGCGGTCGCGAAGAAGCCGGCGCACCCGACGAAGCCCTCCCTGCCGTTGCCACCGCCGCCCCCGCCACCACCGCCCACGCGCGACGAGCTCGAGGCCGATCGCGATATCGGGCGGCTGCTCCGCTACGGCGAGAAGTTCGGCGCGAAGAAGATCGACGTCCGCATGCTCCAGCTCGCCCTGCCGGTCGGCTCCGGTTCGCTCGCGATCTGCGATCCCGGCGTGCCGAAGACGTTCAAGGTGTTCGATCGCCCGACGGGAAGTGGCGTGTTCCGCGTGATGCTGTCCGTCGCGCGCACGCCCGACAAGCCCGGGCATCCCGACAAGGAACAGCTCGCAGCGGTGGTGATCCACGTCGGTCGTCCGCCGATCACGAAGTGGACCATCGCGCACGCGAAGGGCCAGAAGAAGCCGAAGTCGGAAGAGCAGATTCCTCAGTGGGCCGTCACCACGGGTGCGGTGGCGCTGGTCGATGCAGGTGCGGGCTCGCCGGGAGCACTCGCAGTGCCGGCGTTGACCGGCGTCAATCCCGTCGAGATTCCGCTCGCGGATGGTCGTCGTGCCCTGGTGTTTCCGTCGGGCAACGGCGAGTTCACGGCGTACTGGGCGATCGACGCGGCGGACAAGCCGGTGTGCCTGGTGATCGACTTCGACGTGCTGACGCAGAAGGACTGGCGCGCGAAATCAGGCTGATTTCCTGTGCTGATGGCTACGTCAACGGCATTCCGGTTAGGGAGGGTCACCTCGTGCGCTCGGGAGACCAGATCTGCGTGCGCTACAAGCGATACCTGCGGACCGAGGTCGAGGTCGTCGCGATCGTCTGACTACGCTGCGAGCACGGCAGTCGCGGTCTCGATAGGGAGCCGCAGGTGGAACGTCGTGCCGCTACCCATCACGGTCTCGACGGTGATCGAGCCGCGGTGCTTCTCCATCACCGAGCGTGCGATCGCGAGGCCTTGCCCGGTGCCGCGACCAACCTCCTTGGTCGTGAAGAACGGGTCGAACATGCGTTCCACGACCTCTTCGGGGATGCCGGTGCCGGTGTCGGAGATCGAGATCATCGCGAAGTCGCCTTCGCAGCGCGTCTCGACGGTGATCGTCCCGCGCGTGTCGGTGTTGCGAACGACGTCTCCGATCGCGTGCGCGGCGTTGACGACGATGTTGAGGATCACCTGGTTGATCTCGCCTGCGAAGCACGGGACCTGTGGCACATCTCCGAACCGGGTCTCGATCTCGGCGACGTACTTGTACTCGTTGATCGCGATGGTCAGCGTGCTCTCGATCGCGGCGTTGAGATCGACCGGCGTCATCTCCGACGAGTCGGGATGTGCGAACTCCTTCATCGAGCGTACGATCTTCGCGACGCGCGCGAGACCATCGAGGGCGCGATGGAACCCCTTGGGGATGCGCTCGAGGAGATAGGGCTGGTCGAGCTCTTCCTGGAGTGCCGCGGCCTCGGTGGCGAGCTCACCGGCAGGTTCACCCTCTTGCACCGCACGCTGCACGGCCTCGAGCTTCGCGAGGATCCTCACCAGATCCGCGGTCGCGTCCTGGAGGAAGTGCGTGCTATCGCTGACGAACTGGATCGGCGTGTTGATCTCGTGGGCGACCCCGGAGGCGAGCCGACCGACGGACTCGAGCTTCTGCGCCTGGCGCAGCTCGACCTCGGCTTGCAGCCGCGAGTGCATCTCGCGCTCGCGCTCGGCGTTGGCGTCGACCAGCTCGGAGGTGCGCTCCGCGACCCGGCGCTCGAGCTCGAGGGTGTGCTCGCGAAGCTGCGCGAGCATCGAGTTGAACGCGCGCCCGAGGGAGCCGAGCTCGTCTCGCGAGGAGATGTCGACGGCGACGTCGCCTCGGTCACCCGCGGCGACCGCATTCGCGACGCGGTTGATCGCTCGCACGCGACGCACGACGCTCCGGCCGATCAGCCACGCGCACACGATCCCGAGGAGCAGCGCGAGGCCGCCACCGATGATCACCACCCGAAGTAGTGCCTGGAGCTGCCGCTCGCTGCGCGCGGTCGAGATCTCGACGACGATCACGCCACGGGGGCCCTCGAGCGCGGTGACGGGCGCGACGACCGCGATCCGATCGTCGATGTCGAACACCTGGAGCGTCGCGACCCCGGGTCGCGCACGGTCCACCCACGGGCTCGCCGCGCCGCGCTGGTA